>CAMGFA010000020.1 GCA_946055165.1 uncultured Bacteroidales bacterium | reverse complement strand
CCGCTTCTGCATACCTCACGCACGTATAGAATATTTGATTTATAGAGGAAAGATAGGAAAAAAGTATGGAAATTGGCTTTGCGCACAAAATTAGGAAAAACCGTTTAATATTGCTAACTTTGGACCCCGCTTGGGATAGCATAAAAAAGCTTATATTTATATAATCAACAGGTTTTATGAATTTTAAAAATTTCTTCGCTTCGGTTCTGGCTGTTGCTGCAATTGCGGTAGCCTGCAACCCTACAGAGGGAGATCCTAAGGAGGCTTCTCTCAAACTTGAAGGTGAAAACGAATTCACTCTCAATTCCAAAACCCAAACCATCGAAGTATCAATTCTCTCGACACGTGACTGGACCGCTACTCCAAGTGCAGACTGGCTCGTGGTTGACCCTGAATCCGGTTCAGCATCGGACAAGGTCCAGAAGGTTGAAATCACTGTCCTTGAGAATACCTCTTATGACCGCAAAGCAACTGTGACCTTCTCTATCGGCACCACCTCCAAGAAGGTGACTGTCAACCAGACTGGCAATGCTGCTGCTCCGAACGGAACAAAGGAGAGTCCGTTCGATGTTGTTACAGCTGTGGCAAAATGCGTGGAGACCGGTGAGACTGTAACAAGCCAGAAGTTTTACACCAAGGGTATCGTTTCTGCCATCAAGGATGCTTCCGGAATCGAAAAGTTTGGCAATGTAAGTTTCTTCATTACAGATGATGGGAATGTCAGCGAGACTACTCTGCTTGTCTTCCAGGCTCTTTACCTCGGTGGAGAGAAGTTCACCTCTGAGGACCAGATTAAAGTGGGTGACAGGGTTACCGTTTACGGAGCTCTCGTCAATTTCAAGGGCAAAACCCCTGAGACCGAAGGAAAGGGCTCTACCAGCATTGTTGTTCTCAATGACGAAGAGAAGTATGTTGAGGATGGTGGAAATGGTGGCGAAGTAACCACAGAACCTAAGGGAAGCGGTACCGCAGACGATCCTTTCAACGCAGCCGCTGCACTTAAGAAGTGCGTTGAGATTGGAACAACTGCTTCCGAAGAAGAGTATTATGTAAAGGGAATCATTTCAAGTGGTCTTGACATCAGTACACAGTATGGAAATGCCACTTTCAAGATCTCTGATGATGGAACTACAGATAAAGATGAGTTCACAATCTTCCGTTGCTATTTCCTTAATGGAGATAAATTCGCTTCAACCGACCAGCTCAAACTTGGTGATGAAGTGCTCGTCAAGGGTAAACTTATCAACTATTATGGCAATACTCCTGAGATGAACCAGGGAGGAACTATTATCAGCATTAATGGCGGTGCCGAAGTCGCTGACTATCTTTCAGTTTCCAAAGCATCTGCTGAGGTTTCTGCTGAGGCAGGCAGCATCGAGCTTTCTGTCAGCTCCAATACCAGCTGGACAGTAAGTTGCGCAGAATCTTTCGTAACTCTCAGTGCAGCAAGCGGAGAAGGCAATGGCACAGTTACCGTAAACTATGCTGAGAACACTGCTTCTGAAGCAAGAACTGCAACCGTATCTTTCACAGGCGCTGGCAAGACCGTCACATTCACCCTCACCCAGCTTGAGGCTGGTGCCGCTGCAGCAACTGAGCTTACCTGGACTGGTTCAAGTGATTGGAATGCGTCGGATTCAAATAATCCGGTATGGACAAACGGTACTTATACAATAACTATTCATAAGAATAATGGAACAACTGCTCCTGCTTTAAGAGATGATGGAAGTGTTCGTGTATATGCAAAAGCAACAATCGTTGTTGAAGGACCTCAAATGCAATCGATTGTGATTGGACTTTCTTCCGATGCCGGTTACCGTTACACAACTGTAACTCCTAACTGCGGTGAAGTTGCAGCTCAGGCTGCCGGTGACACCGAGGTCGTTTGGAGCGGTTCCGCTACTTCCGTAGCATTCACTGTAGGTGATTACGCTACATTGGGTTCTGATGGCGCTTCCAAAGCTGGACAGATCCGCTTTAATAAGATTACCGTTAGATAATGTTTAAGTTTAAACACTTAATTTATAGTGTCTTTGCTATATCTGCCCTGTCTTCCTGCAATGGGGACTGGGCAGGTATTGACAAAGTTCCTGAAGAGAATGTTGCTCCTAAATTGAGCCTACAGTATTCTTCAGTTACCAAACAGGCCGGAAGCATGTTCGTGAGTGTTACGGCCTCGGGGGAATGGACCCTCGAAATCCAATGTGAAGAAGACCCTGCATGGGCTTCACTCTCCACAACGGAGGGTGCTGGCTCCAAAAAGAATGTGATTCTCACCTACTCGATGAATCTTTCTATCGATGCCCGCAGTCTGAAGGTGCTTCTGCAGGTAGGAGATGAGCAGCGCATTGCCACCCTCACTCAGGACGGAATAGAGTCGTCCGGAGGCAGGGGCAACAGGGTGTCCACCTCTACCTCAAAGGGATGGATGGAACTTCCGGCCACTTCGGATGATGACGGACTCTTCTTTGCATATCACGAAATGAAATCCCCGTTGGGGAACACAATGAGGAACTATTCTTATTATTACGATATAGGCAACCTGGTTTCGCATTGGGTGGCATATCCTCTGAACAAGTCACTTAGGGGCTCCGGCGGCAGAACCAACGCCTGGGGTTTTGACGATCCCAATTTCTTATCCATCGAACTTGCAACTCTCTCCAGAGGCTATTCCGGTGGCGGCTACGATCGCGGACACCAGCTTCCGTCGGCCGACCGTGTGGAGAACGATGCCGCCAACAAGCAGACCTTCTATTCCACCAATATGACACCTCAGCGCAGTGCCTTCAACCAGGAGCTCTGGGCCAATTTTGAAGGACTCATCCGCACTTGGGGAGACAGGAGCGACACCCTTTATGTGGTGACAGGTTGCGTGGTGGACCCTGAATCCACAAACGGCGCTTACGGCTCGGTTGGTGGCTATGTTCAGGACAATGTAGGAAAGAAAGTAGCAGTGCCGCTGGCATATTACAAGGCGGTGCTTAGATATAAAAAGGTATCGGACGCTTATGGCTATGGCGGTTATTGCGGATGTGCGGTATATCTAGACCATAACAGCAATACGGAAGTTTCCCAGTCTTCGGCCATTTCTATCGATGAACTTGAGAAAAAGATAGGGCTCGACCTCTTTGTCAACCTACCTGCAGCAATAGGCGAGGAAAAGGCTGCCAAAGTGGAAGCCCAGGACCCTAAAGGAGTAGGCATCTGGTGGTAATTTCAACTGACACACATATATGAAAAAAACATTAATCACAGCCCTTTGCATAGTCTTGAGCGTGCTCTCCTTTGCGCAGAAACCGCAGAAGACCAAGCAGAATTTTGTAATCGGCTTCTATAACCTCGAAAACCTTTTTGATATTTACGACGACCCCGTAAAGAATGACCAGGAATATCTTCCTGAAGGCAAAAACAAGTGGACCCAGGCCAAGTACGAGAAGAAACTTACCAATATGGCCACTGTAATTGCCGATATGGCCAAGAATAACGGCCGCTATCACACCATTCTCGGAGTAAGTGAAATCGAAAACCGCCTGGTCCTCGAAGACCTTGTGAGCCAGCCGGAGATTGCGGATGCCAACTTTCAGATAGTGCATTACGACAGCCCGGACCGCCGAGGCGTGGATGTGGCCCTGCTGTACAAGCCCGACCAGTTCACCTATCTCGACAGCGAATCCCTGCCTTTCACCTTCGAAGGCTCGGACATAGATTTCTCCGACACCAATACCGAGTATTTCCGCACCCGTGACATCCTTATGGTCCACGGGCTCATTGCAGAAGAGCACTTTGCATTCTATGTGATGCACCTGCCTTCCCGTATTGGCGGCAAGGGCGGAAACCTCCGCAGCCGCGGAGCTGAAATCGCCTATGCACACGCACGCGTAATGGAGGAGAAATACCCCGGAATCAAAATTGTGATGATGGGTGATATGAATGACGATCCTTTTGACGAGTCTATGGTCACCTATCTCCATGGCAGGGAGACTGTAGCCGAAATGTCAGTTGAGGATTATTACAACCCTTATCTTTCAATGATAAAGGCAGGCTACGGTTCGCTCTGCTATCAGGGCACATGGTGCATTTACGACCAGGAACTTGTGAACTACAATCTGGCCGTGGCACCTCAGGGTGGCCTCAAAATCCAGCCTGTGACCAAGAGCCGCGGAATCTGGTACGACGGCGTAATCTTCAAACGTCCTTACCTCACCACCCAGAAGGGGCAGTACAAGGGTTATCCTTTCCGCACCTTCTCCAACGGCTCCTTTGTGGGCGGCTATTCCGACCACTACCCAACCTACATAGTGATAGGCAAATAACAAACAATACATAGAATGAACAAAAGATTAACAAGCATCTGCGCTTCTCTCCTTTTCTGCATCTTTGCTTTTGCACAGGCATCGGAATGGGGAGGAGTCAAGGCTACGGTTGTAAACCGTGCCGGCAGAGTACCTGTACCTGGCGCTCAGGTGGAAGTGCATTCCGCGAGCGACATTCTTGCCGAGGCAAGCACCGATGCAAACGGCTTCTTTCTCATCGATGGCTTGAAAAACGGCCAATATAAACTTATTGTCAAGGCTCCGGGCTTTATCCAGGGTGAAATCAACCTCACCGTGGAAGGCTATGTAAAGGACCTCATCTTTGTTTCCCTCGTTGCCGAGCAGGTGGTGAGCGAACTCGATGATTCTTCCTTTGCCGAGTTCGATATGGAAGATTCGGGCTACACCGACAATCCTTCCATCCTTTTCGGCGCCAACGATCCGTACAACAACATCGTGGGATACGGTTTTTCCGACGTCCGCTTCAAGAACAGAGGTTATGACAGCGAGACTCAGGACGTGCTTTTCGCAGGCGTTCCTCTGAACGATGCCATTACGGGCTATTCTCCATTTTCTCTCTGGAGCGGCCTCAACGAAGCCACTCGCAGCAAGGAAAACACCATCGGCCTCGAAGCCCACGACAACAGCATCGGTGGCTACAATGGTGTGACTTCCATTCTCGGAACCCCGTCAAACGTGCGCCCGGGCTGGAGATTCAGCGTGCTTTCCAACTCGGCCCTCTACCGTCTCCGTCTTATGGCAAACTATGCCTCCGGAGAGTTGGACAACGGTTGGAGCTATGCCGTTAACGTATCGGCTCGTCTTGGTGGAAATGATTGGGTACAAGGTGTTTATTACAAGTATCTCTCCTATTATGCAGGTGCCGAGAAGAAGTTCGGCGACAACAGCCGCATTGCTTTCATGACCTTCGCAACTCCGGGAGAGCGTGGAGCACAGAACGCATCCACTCAGGAGGTGTATGAGCTCATGGGCGACAACATGTACAACAGCAACTGGGGCTACCAGAACGGCGTTGTGCGCAATGCCCGCGTAAGAAGCACTTTCGAGCCTGTGTTCGTTGTGAAGTACAGCACTCAGGCCTTTGAGGATATGGAGCTCAATGCAACACTGCTCTGGCGCACAGGAAAGAACGGTTATTCAGCTCTCGACTGGTACGATTCCGCCGACCCTCGTCCGGACTACTACCGCAATCTTCCGAGCTACTTCTACGATGAGAATCCGGACCTCAACCGTTATGACCAGTATCAGGCAGCCCAGCAGAGAGAAGCCTGGTATTTCGACGTGAATACCCAGCATCTGGATTGGGACCACATGTACAATGTAAACTACAACTCCGAAAACGGCCGCTCGAAATACGTGCAGCAGGAGAGAAGGGTCGATCAGAACGACCTTAATCTCGCTCTGAGTATGAAGTGGACTCCTTACAGTTTCTTCACTTTCGACGGCGGATTGAACGCAAGGGTAAACCGCACTGAGTACTATCAGACTGTAAAGGACCTTCTCGGTGGAAAGTACTTTGTGAATATCAACAACTTCGCCGAGCGTGACTACGCTTTCTCCGAAGCCAAAATCCAGTACGACCTGGACTACTGGCTCGAGAACGGCTCCGCCCAGATTTTACACAAGGGAGACAAGTACGGCTATGACTACTACGCCCAGGTGCGCAGTCTCAAGGCTTGGGCTAACGGCAAGTTCGATTTCGGTCCGTTCAAGGCCAATATCGCCGGCCGCATAGGCTACGAAAGCTTCTGGCGCGACGGTCTCATGCGTAACGGTCTCTTCCCGGGTCAGCAGCCCGATGGCAGCGATTACATCATCGACGGCGTGAACCTTACTGCCGATGGCGGTTATGAAAGCTCCTATGGCAAGTCTGAAAGGGCAAACTTCCTTGTGGGTTCCGTAAAAGCAGGGGCAGAATATTTCATTACAGGAGGTCACCGTTTCTATGCCAATGCCGGCTATTTTTTGGATGCCCCTAAGTTCAACGGAGCATTCCTTTCGCCGCGCACCCGCAATACTCTGGTTCCTAACCTCACCACGGCCAAAACATTGTCTGCCGATGTCAACTATCAGTACAGTAATGCCGGAAGGAACCTTCGTGTGAGTGCATTCTATACCACAATCAAGGACCAGACTGATGTAATGAGCTTCTACGATGACTCCCAGAACTCTTTCACCAATTTCGCAATGGCCGGAATAGACCAGAGGCACATGGGTATTGAGTTGGGCTTCAAGTTCCCGCTCTTCATCTCGGGACTCACCGTCCAGGGTGCCTTGAGTTTGGGAGAATACATCTACACCTCCACTCCTACCATGACCCAGACCATAGACAACAGCTCTACAGTTGTAGTGGAGAACGAGCCTGTGACCTATTGGGCTTCCCATCCTGTATATAAGAAGGATTCTGATGGAGATTATATCATAACTGAAGAAGGGAAGTATGTGCTCGACAAGGTGCAGAAGCATTATGTTCCATCCACCCCTCAGCTCGCTGCTAATTTCGGTCTCAACTATCGTCTGCCATCATACTGGTTCTTCTCTCTCGGAGTGAATTACTATGCAAATTCCTATCTAAGCATGAACCCTCTGTACCGCACCGAGCTCGCAGTGGTGGGACCGGATGACAAACTTACTTCCATTTCTCGTACCGAGCATCGTGCAACATGGCTGCTCACCGAGACCATAGCTCAACAGGGACTTTCTCCTCAGGAAATTGAATATATGGCAGCCCAGGAGAAGTTCGAGCCTGCATTTGTCATGAATGCAAGCATTGGAAAGAGCTGGTACATCAACAGAGAGTATCAGATAGGTTTCTCTCTGGAGATGAAGAATATGCTCAACAACACCGACATCCGTACCGGCGGTTATGAGCAGACCCGTCTTATCAAGAGCGGAAGCTACACCCGCTATTACCGCTTCGACTCCAAGTATTTCTATATGGCCGGAGCAAATTATATGTTGAACATTTATTTCAGATTCTAAGGAGGAACAGATATGAAAAAGTATATTGTTGTTACACTTGCAGCCTGTGCTCTTCTTAGTTCCTGCGAAGAGTTCCAGCCTGTATTTACCTTCCAGTACAAGGATTCCGAGAACTATGAGAATGTTCCAGGCTCCAATGTGGTTCAGCCCGGAGACATTACTCCAACCCGCACAATTGCCGAACTTGTCAATCTCTATACTCCCGGCAATCAAATTGTGATAGAGGACGATATTGTCATAGCCGGACGTGTAATATCTTCTGACAAGAGAGGAAACTTCTACAAGCAGATTTTCCTTCAGGACGAAACCGGCGGAATTGAGCTTAAACTTGGCAAGAACAGTCTTTACAATGATTATAAGCCCGGTCAGATGGTTTATGTGAAATGCGGTCCCGGGGAGAAGACCGGAGGCCTTACACTTGCCAGCTACGGCTACAAGACCGGAAACTACGGTGGTAACGGTATGCCTCAGCTTGGTTCCACGTTCCATCCTGGAGAATATGCCGTGACTTATGAGAGCTCTTACATTATGTCTGACCGCATTATCAACGACCACGTGTTCCGCGGGCCATACGATGATATCGTAGAGCAGGTTCCGGTTGTACTCACCGAATCACAGCTGCCAAATAACACTGCAACCCACGCCACCTGTCCATATATCGGCCGTCTTGTTACCCTCAAAGGCCTCAAATACGCCAACGAAGTCTTCACTCTGCTCTATCTCAGCAGCGAGTCTTCCAGCAAGGAATCCAAAAACAGGGTTTTCCTTTCTGATCAGACTTGGGGAATAGATTCCTGGGCTATGAGCAAGGTCAACTTCCTCGAACGCCTTAGAAACGGCGATTTCGATACCGCTACCGTGGGCAATTCCGGAGACAATTTCGGTTCTGTTTCCGTTGCCAATATAGATCATGTGAAGGAAACCGATCCCGGTTTCCTCGATGGAATGAAGGATGAAGGATTCCGTCGCGTTGTGTACTATTGGGTATATGGCATTTTCCCGGAAGAGGAAGAAGACCAGAATCTTGCAGAAGAGAGAATGAAGCCTGAAAATCTTCAGAAGTATTGGGTTCGCTATTGCTTGGCAACCAACGCCAATGGTTATTCAGTGAGCCAGTATTTCAAGATGGGAGGCACTGAAATTCAGCTTCGCACCAGCGGTTTTGCAAAGTTTGCAGACCAAAAAATACCACAGGAAGTCCTTGATGGCAGCAAGACTGTGAGCATTACAGGTATTCTTACAATGTATCAGGGTAGTATCCAATTGGTTGTAAATGATATCACAGATATAGTAGTTGAAAAATAAATATGAAAAAGATTACAGCATTACTCGCTATGTCAGTTATGGTAGCATCGTGTAATTGCAATCCTTTTCTCGAAGAGTGGAATACCCCATACGGTATTCCACCTTTTGAGAAAATAAAGACGGAGCATTACATTCCTGCAATCGAGAAAGGAATAGAACAGCAGAACAGGGAAATAGAAGCCATCGTGAACAATTCCGAAGCGCCAAGTTTCGAGAACACGATTGCCCCTCTCGAACTTTCCGGCGAAATCCTCAGCAAAGTGCAGGGCGTCCTCTTCAATGTGGCCGAAACCGACCAGACTCCTGAGCTCGACGCCGTGATGGAGCAGGCTATTCCGCTTTTCAGCGCACACAGCGCCGACATCACTTTCAACAAAAAGCTCTACGAAAGGGTGGCCGCCGTATATCATGCCGACCAAAGCTCCCTCAGCCGTGAGCAGCAGATGGCCCTCAAAGGCTGGTTCGACACTTTCGAGCGCGAGGGCATCGGCCTGAGTGAAGAACTCCAGGACGAACTCCGCTCCGTGAACACCAGGATGGCTGAACTCACCCAGAAAATCGGCAACAATATCCTGGCCGAATCGAACGCTTTCAAAGACAGGTTCGGCTTCAGCGTGAGCTCCTATCCTTCGAAGATGACCACTACCGAGGACCGTGAACTCCGCCGCCAGTACAACGAGGCCTATCGCCTTCGCGGACATAATGGCAACAGCAACGACAACCGCGCACTCATCCTCGAACTTATGCAGTTGCGCATACGCAAGGCCAATATTCTCGGCTACGAAAGCTCCGCCGCTTTCACCCTTTCGGACAAGATGGCAGCCACCCCGGAAACCGTAGATGCTTTCCTTCAGGGGATTATGGATGCAGCCGTGGCAAAGGCCAAAGAAGAGGTGAAGGATATGCAGGCCTTTATGGACAAGGACATCAAGGCCGGGAAACTTCCAAAGGGTTCGAAAATAGAGCAATGGGACTGGTGGTACTACGCCGAGAAGGTGCGCCGCGCCAAATACGAGCTCGATGAAGACGAGGTGAGCAGGTATTTCAAGGCCGAGAACGTGCTCAAGGGTGTGTTCACTGCAGCCAAGATGCTCTATGGGGTCAACGCCGAGAAGATTGAAGGCGTTCCGAGCTACAATCCCGACTGCGTTACCACATGGAAGCTTACCTACGACGACGGTTCGCTTGTGGGCATTCTCACAACCGACCTCTTCCCGCGCAGCAGCAAGAGGGGCGGTGCATGGATGAACAATGTCCGCAACCAGTATGTAGATGCTCAGGGCAGGGAAGTGCGCCCTATTATTGTGAATGTGGGCAATCTCAACGAATATATGAGCATAGACGACGTGTCCACCACATTCCATGAGTTCGGTCACGCTCTGCACGGCCTGCTTTCGAAGTGCCACTATCCTTCTGTGAGCGGAACTTCCGTTAAGCGCGACTTTGTGGAGATGTTCTCGCAGTTCAATGAAAACTGGGCCTTCCAGCCTGAACTGCTCTCTCTCTATGCTGTGAACGACGAGGGCGAGGTCATTCCTCAGGAACTGGTCGATAAGATCAACGCCGCCTCCAAGTTCAACCAGGGCTTTGCCACAACTGAGCTTTGCGCTGCCTCCATGCTGGATATGCGCTGGCACGAGCTCACTTCGGTTGAGGGAATTGACATAGATGAATTCGAGGCCAGGGTGGCACGTGAAATCGGTCTCATCCCTGAGATCACTTTCCGTTACCAGAGCACATACTTTAACCATATTTTCGGCGGAAGCGGTTACGATTCAGGCTATTATGGCTATCTTTGGGCCGAGGTTCTGGACAAGGACGCCTTCTCCATCTTCGAGGCTTCCCCTAATGGAGTATGGGACAAGGAACTGGCTCTCAAGTTCAAGCAGACCTTCCTCGAGAGGGGCGGCAGCGAAGAGCCGAGCGTGCTCTATCGCGAGTTTGCGGGCCGCGAACCCGACTCCAGGGCTATGCTCGAAAAACGTGGACTTCTTTAATGAAAAAAGAATATGAACAGAAAAGTACTTCTTATGATTCTTGATGGTTGGGGCGAGGGCCGCCACGACCACAGCAATGCGATTTATACTCAGGGACAGCCATTTATCGATTCCCTGAGAGCAAAATATCCATTCTCCCATCTCAATGCCTGCGGAGAGTATGTGGGCCTTCCCGACGGCCAGATGGGCAACTCCGAGGTTGGCCATATGAACCTTGGTGCCGGCCGCGTTGTCTATCAGGACCTTGTTAAGATCAATATCGCCTGCCGCGAGCACAAGCTCCTGCAGAACAAGGAGATTGCTGCTGCCTACGACTATGTCAAGCGTACGGGCAAAAAGCTCCATTTCATGGGCCTTTGCAGCCACGGAGGAGTGCATTCTTCTTTGAACCACCTCTATGAGTTCCTTGCCGAGGCCAAGAATCAGGGCCTTGAAAACGTGTTCGTGCACTGCTTTATGGATGGACGCGACACCGATCCCCGCAGCGGTCTCGGTTTCGTGACCGAGCTCGAGGAGCAGATGGCAAAGACTACCGGCAAGGTGGCCTCTGTCTGCGGCCGATTCTATGCTATGGACCGCGACAAGCGCTGGGACCGCGTGAAGGCTGCCTACGACATGCTCGTGGAGGGCAAGGGAGCCGAGTTCGAATCGGCCCAGGAAGCAATCAAGGCCTCCTATGCCGCAGAGGTGACAGATGAGTTCATAAAGCCGGTAGTGATTACCGAGGGCGGAAAGCCTCTGGCAACCATAGAAGAGGGCGATGCCGTGATCTTCTACAACTTCCGCAACGACCGCGCACGCGAGCTCACCGCCGTCCTTACTCAGAATGACATGCCGGAGCAGGGAATGCACACTCTTCCTCTGTACTACTGCTGCCTCACTCCGTACGATGCTACATTCAAGGGCCTGCACATCCTTTTCGACAAGGAGATTGTGACCGATACCCTCGGCGAGACCCTGGCCAAGTACGGCAAGCATCAACTGCGTATTGCCGAGACCGAGAAATATGCCCACGTGACTTTCTTCTTCAACGGCGGCCGCGAAGCTCCGTTCGAGAACGAGGACCGTATTCTGGTGAACTCCCCGAAGGTGGCAACCTACGACCTTCAGCCGGAAATGAGCGCTCCGGAGGTGGCAGAAAAGCTGATTGATGTTATCAAGACAGAGAAGGAGGATGCCATTATCCTCAATTTCGCCAACGGCGATATGGTGGGACACACCGGTGTTTACGATGCCATCTGCAAGGCAGTCAAGACCATAGACTCTCTCGTGGAGAAGGTCGTTACCGCTGCCATCGAGCACGATTATGTGGTGCTTCTCACTGCCGACCACGGCAATGCCGACTACGCGGTGAACGAGGACGGCACGCCAAACACTGCACACTCCCTGAATCAGGTTCAGTTCATAGTCATCAATGCCGGCGACGAGGTAAAATGCGTGAAGGACGGTGCCCTCTGCAATGTGGCTCCGACCATCCTCAAACTTATGGGAATCCCTCAGCCTGAGGCAATGACAGCAGAAGCACTTATATAGTATGTACAAGTTTGCACCCATACTCAAGACTCTTGTCTGGGGCACGGAGAGCTGGGTGCTCTCCGCTGTTCCCGGCAATGAATCGGTAGTGGCCGAGGGTCCTGCCAAGGGGAAGAAGATCACGGATATTTTCCCGGGTCAATTCCCGCTGCTGATCAAGTTCATCGATGCCCACGACAATCTCTCCATCCAGGTCCATCCCGATGACGAGCTGGCCCGCGTGCGTCACAACTCCAAGGGAAAGACCGAGATGTGGTACATCATAGGTGCGCGCGAGGGAGCCTATCTCTACAGCGGTCTCAATCGCAGCATCACTCCACAAGAGTTTGAGGAACTGGTGTCGAAAGACGAAATCTGCTCCGTGCTAAGCCGCTATGATGTGGCTGCCGGAGATGTGTTCTTCCTTCCTGCCGGCCGCATCCACGCCATTGGCGCAGGTTGCTATCTGGCCGAAATCCAGCAGACTTCCGATGTGACTTACCGCATCTGGGACTATGGCAGGATGGGTCTCGACGGCAAGCCGCGCCAGCTGCATGTGGAGGAATCGAAGCAGGCAATAGACTACAGCGTGCTGCCATCGTACAGGACAGAATATGAACACCGCAGCAACGAGGCTGTGGAACTTGCCGACTGCCCGTATTTCAAGACCGAGCTGCTGGAGCTGGACAAGCCTTTCTGCGCAGACCTGTCGGCATCGGGCGCCTTCCAGGTAATCATCGCCCTCGAAGGCCGCAGCCGCCTAAGGAGCGGAGACTGTGAGATGGAACTCGTTCCGGGAGAATGCGCACTGCTGCTCACTTCCGAGGACAAGGCCCTGGAAATCACGCCGCTCGACACTGAAAGCAAACTGCTCACAACACATTGCTGAGAATGATACAGGCAGCACCGGAGATTGTCAAAGGAATCAATCTGGGGGATGAGAAATCCTTCAAGAGACTTTATGATATGTACTGGAGCTACCTGTGTTCTCTTGCTACAGTGTATGTGCCCAATCCGCAGATTGTGGAGGAGATAGTGAACGATGTCTTTATGAACATCTGGGCCCATCGTGGCCATTACAATTATCCTATCCACGGCTATCTTGTAAACAGCGTGAAGAACGCCTGCGTTACAAGACTGCGCTCCGAAACCCTGAAGACGCGGCTCAAGGAAGGCTACGAGAAGGACCTTCTCGTCTTTGCCCAGCAGCGCTGCCTGGCCGATGACTGCCCTTTGGAACTCCTCTCCGCTAAAGAGACGGAGGCCAGAATCCACGCCATCGCAGATAGCCTTCCACAGAGGTGCAGGCAGGTTTTCGAGAAGTATTTCTACTACGGAGAAAGCACCGATGCCATTGCTGAAGAAATGGGAATCAGCCAATCGACCGTAAGAGTTCACATTAAAACGGCACTCGACCGTATGAAATCCGAACTTGGTATGGCCGTGCTCTTTGCCTATATATTCGGCGGATTCATTTCGTGAGTCCGATAAAAAATATTTGAAAAAATTCAGGACCCGGCTAAACGTTGCTGGGTCTTTTTGCGTATTAATAACTGTCAAAGAATAAAATAATGGAAAAAATAGACGAACTCATACTGGATTATCTTCTTGGGAAACTCAAAGGCCGCAGGGCTGCGGAGTTCCTTGAACTTATGGAAAAGGATGCTGAATGCGCCCGGCGTTTTGAAGAATTGAGCCGCCTGTATGCCTCTTCTATGCGACCCCGTTACGAGGCTTCCCGGGAGAGTAACTGGACTCATCTGCGCAGGAGAATGGGATATGGCAGGCGTCCTGTGTCCTTTTCCCGTTGGGCTTATGCAGCCCTTGCCCTTGTAATTGGAGTTTTCTCCGGCTTCTATGGAGCATCGCTGCTCAAAAAACCGGCTGTTCAGGAGGCTTTGTGCGAGATAAGCGTTCCTTCGGGTTCGAGGACATCGATTATGCTTCCCGACAGTTCCACCGTTTGGCTCAACTCCGGAGCACGCCTTTCCTATTCACCTGATTTCGGGAAGAAGACAAGGGATGTAAATCTTTGCGGCGAGGCATTCTTCGAGGTTAGCCGCGACGAAAAAAAGCCATTTGTGGTAAATGCCGATGCATTGAAAGTCAAGGTCCTCGGCACAAAGTTCAATGTCTGTACAGAGGAGGAAAGCGGCAATTGCAGGGTCGATCTGCTCAAGGGAAAGGTGGAGGTGTTCACGGAGGGCGGCGAATCTCTTGTGCTCGACCCTGGCCAGCAGGCTGTTTACGACAGGGAGAGCGGAGTTCTCAGGGCCGAAAGCTCCGACCCTTATGTAGCCGACTGGGTGAACGGAAGGATGTCATTTGTGAACATGCCTCTTACGGAGATTTTCGAAAAACTTGAGAAGCAGTTCAATGTGAGGATTGTTTTCCAGGACGACAAGTCTGAAGGAGAATATTTTACCGGAAGCATAGATTTGAGCCTCACTCTCTACGAGATGCTGCGCTACATAGATGTGGACAGGAAATACAAGGTCGAGTTTAGTGACGGGGTCATATATGTATCGGCCAAAAACTAATAATAACAACAACTGATTAAACCTTTGAATTAAATGAAACGATTGTGTCTTTCTGCGCTTCTGCTCTTTTTGCTGGCCGGACTCCCGGCCTTTGCGCAGTCCGGGACGGAAATCCGGGTGACTATCCATCAGAAGGACCAGCCGCTCGCGCTTCTGCTCGATGAAATTGGAAGGAAATGCGAATGTTCCTTCATCATCCGTGACAATGATGTCCAGACCGATATGAAGTTGTCTGTCGATGCGGACAACGAAAAACTGGAAACGGTTCTCGAGCGTATTGTGAACGGGACTGGCCTGAGCTTCAAGATTGAAGGGCGGAAGATTTCCATTTTCCGGCCGAAGAATGCTTCCTCTGAACAGATACTCAGGGGAACTGTGTCCGACAGCGCCGGTTTCCCTCTTCCGGGAGCGATGATTTTCTTCCCGGATGTGCCCGGTGCAGTGTGCGAAAGCGGCTTCGACGGCAGCTTCGAGATGTCTGTTCCGGCCGGTGCCACCAGGCTGGCGGTGTCTTTGCTCAGCTTCGAGCAGAAGCTGCTCGATTTGCCGAAGGATTTGTCCTCTCCGCTTCTCATTGTTCTTGAGGACGATACGCAGATGCTTGAAGATGTGGTCGTTGTGGGTTATGGCGTACAGCGCAAGAGCGTGGTTACAGCAGCCATCAGCAGTGTCAAGGGCGAGTCCCTTACAAGCGTGACCGGCACCAGGGTTGACAATCTTCTTAAAGGTATGGTCTCCGGTGTGAGCATTACCCAGAACTCCGGACAGCCGGGTTCGGGCACCAAGGTGAGGATTAGGGGTATAGGCACAATCAACGACAGCAACCCTCTCTACATAGTGGACGGAATGCCTGTAAGCGGCGATATAGACTACCTCAACCCTTCCGACATCCTTTCGGTGGAGGTGCTCAAGGATGCCGCATCGGCAGCGATATACGGTGCCAGAGGCGCCAACGGTGTGATTCTCGTGACCACCCGCCAGGGCAGCACCGACCGCCTTAACATAGACTACTCCTTTTCGTACGGCCTGCAGAGCCCCTGGAGGACGAAACCTGTCCTCGATGCCAGGGAATACGCCATACTGCAGAACGAGATGAATATGAACAGCGGAATGTCTCCAATCTATTCCGATCCGGAAGCTTTGGGCAAGGGCACGGACTGGCAGAAGGAGATTTTCAACTACAATGCACCGGTGGTCGAGCATCAGGCCAGCATAAGCGGCGGCTCGGACAAGTTGAGCTATTATCTGTCTTTTGGTTATTTATATAATGAAGGTATAATCGGAGGAAATTTCAAACGCTCCAATTATGACCGTTACAGCGCACGTGCGAATACCCAATATACTTTTTTTGAAGAACCCGTACGCGATTTTATGAGAAGCTTCCGAGGCGGTGTAAATATGGCATACTCCAAAACGACATCGCTGAGTATAGGAGAGAACAGCGAAAGAGGAAGTATATTGGGTTGCGCCGTGTCAATGTCGCCAATAATGCCTGTCTATGCTGAAGATCCGGAGGCCGTGCTTGCCGAGCATCCTACGGCTGTGACCGATTTCAAGGGCAATGTCTATTCCATTGCGGGCGACGAATTCGGCAATATGGTGAATCCTCTTGCCTCGCTCAGCCTGCCAGGAGACACTTCCACGGCCGACAAATTTGTGGGCAATGTCTTCGGAGAGCTGGAGATACTTAAGGGACTCAAGTTCAAATCGTCCTATGGCGTGGAGATGATCATCAGCGGCAACGACGGCTATCAGATGCCTTACTGGCTTGGACGATACACTTATGTGGACCGTTCTTCGGTGTGGTCGAGCCTGAACCGCTATTATACCTGGCAGCTGGAGAACACCCTTTCCTACAGCAACACCTTTGCCGACAGGCACAATGTTACGGTGCTTATGGGCCAGTCCGCACTCTCGTCGCATTCCCAGAGTCTGGGCGGCTCGAGCTACGATCTGGGCAATCCGAAGCAGCCGTGGATAGACAATACCGAATCGGACGTGAACTCCCGCAGCTCCTGGGGTTCGCTCTCGCCTTACCATCGTCTGCTCTCCTGGTTCGGAAGGCTGAGCTATAATTTTGACGAGCGTTATATGGCGGAATTCACCCTCCGCCGCGACGGCTCCTCCAATTTCGGCCCTTCGCACAAATGGGCCACATTCCCGTCCCTGTCACTGGGCTGGAATATCACCAACGAGCCTTTTATGCAGAACCGCCCTTCGCAGATATCTTCTTTGAAACTGAGGGCCAGCTGGGGTATAAACGGCAATGAATCGATAGGCTCGTTCCATTATATCTCCACTGTTACTTCGTCGGGAGTGGGTTATATCCTCGGCCCGGAGGGGCTGAATGTGATCAAGCCGGGCGCTACTACCGTGGCCTATCCCAACGATGAGCTCAAATGGGAACAGTCCGAGCAGCTGGACCTGGGTCTCGATGCCGCTTTCTTCGGCAACCGCCTCACTTTTACCCTCGACTGCTTCAACAAGAGGACCAACGGTATGCTTATGACCGTGCCGCTTCCGCAGTACATAGGCAACTCCAGACCTTACGGCAACGTGGGTGACATGAAGAACAGCGGTGTGGAGATGGATATATGCTACAAATATTCCAAGAGGGATTTCAATTTTGAAATCGGCGCCAATGCCACCTATATCAAGAATCAGGTGATAAAGCTCGGAAACCAGAACGGATGGTCGAACTACGACACTGTGCTGGGCAACATCGGCACCATTACCAGGGCCGAGAACGGCGAGCCTTTCCCTTTCTTCTACGGAATGCGCACCGACGGCATTTTCCAGACTTCGGACGAGGTCGTATCGTACGTCAATGAGCGCGGAGAGATGCTTCAACCCGATGCAAGACCGGGTGACGTGCGTTTTGTCGATACCAACAACGACGGCATCATCAACGATGAAGACAGGGTCAAGATCGGCAAGGGCTCTCCGGACTGGATTCTGGGAGCGAACATCAGCATAGGCTGGAAGGGGCTCGATTTCACGGCACTGCTCTACGCATCCCTGGGGAACGACATCTTCGACGCATCGTACAGGTCGGATTATCCTTACCTCAATATGCCGCGCTATATGCTCGCGCGCTGGACCGGCCCGGAATCGTCCAATACCATACCGCGCCTTTCAAGGGAGGTGGATGCTGCGAACTGGCAGTCATCGGACCTCTATGTGCACGACGGCTCCTTCTTCAGACTGCGCAATATCCAGCTCGGATACACAATGCCGGAGCGCTGGATGAAGGCTGTTTATGTGCAGAAACTCCGCATCTATGCCGGAGTGGAGAATCTCTTCACTCTCACTGGCTACGAGGGTTTTGACCCGGAAATTGCTTCGGGAGGTACTTCCACCGGAGTGGACAGGGGAGTCTATCCTACTCCGAGAACGGTTTCGCTTGGTGTTCAGATAACATTCTAAATTGATGAAAATGAAAAAGATATATATCACAATATCGCTCTTGTGCGCTATTGCGCTGACATCCTGTACGGAGGACTTTCTCAACGTGACTCCCACAACGGAAATCCCGGAGAGCGAATACTTCGACGATTACGATACTCTGATGAAGGGCCTTATGGCCGCCTACGCCCCAATGCAGTGGCCGGATTTCGTGTTCGGCAACTACGCTCCTCTCCAGTTCGTATCCGATGTGATGTCCGATGATGTACGTGTGGGCGGCGCAAACGAGACCGACATAGCCTATCTGCACTTGATGCGCAATTTCTCCGCAACGCCCAACTATACTCCTTCCACTCTGTGGGTTACCTTTTATTCAGGAGTTTACAGGGCCAATCTGGTGCTCAAATATGTGGACAGCGCAAGCGGAATGACTGCCGCTTCCCGCAACAGGATTAGGGCCGAGGCCCAGACCATCCGCGCCTGGTATTACAGCTGGTTGTGGAAACTTTTCGGAAACATTCCATACTACACAGTGAATCCTACCGGTCCGTTCATCGTGGAACAGTACTCCGCCGACAAGGTTTATGCCGAGATTCTCAAGGACCTGAATGCGGCTCTCGAGGGCAGTGCTCTGCCAAAGGTGGTGAAATCCTCCGAATACGGGCGCTTTACCAGGGCGGCCGCGCAGATGCTGCGTGCCAATGTGGTGATGTACCAGAACGACGAATCCATGTACGGGGTGGTGCTCGCCGATATGCGGGAAATCATCAGCTCCAAACAGTACAGCCTCAACCCGGATTTCCAGAGCATCTGGACCGATGCCGGCGAGTGGGGAAGCGAATCCATTTTCGAGGTCAATTATACCGATTCACCAAGCGAGCGCACCTGGGAGAACCCATTGAGGGTGGGAGGCTCGGTTTATCCTACACTCATCGGCATAAATGAGTATTCCGGCCCTGAGTTCGACGGCGGAGGCTATGGCTTCGAGCCTGTGGAGAAGGCTCTGTACGATGCCTATGATTCGGAAGATTTGAGGCGCGATGCTTCCATCCTCAATTTCTCTAGGTTCAAGCAGGCCAACCCGGAGGCCTCCTACACTCCGCGCTACGAAGATACGGGCTACTTCAACAGGAAGTACCTCGGACGCAAGGACGGCCACAGCAATTACAACGGCAATGCCCCGGAACTCAATTTCCGCAACAACTACAGGGTTTGGAGATATTCCGAGACTCTGCTTGCCGCAGCCGAACTCATTGTCCGCACGGGAGGTCCTCAGGACGAGGCCGATGCCTACCTCAACGAGGTGAGGGCAAGGGCTTTCGGAATGAAGCCGGACGATGCTGCCTTTGCCTCCAAGAAGCGCGCTGCCACCCTCGACAACATACTTTTCGAGAACAGACTTGAATTTGCTCTTGAAGGCCACAGATTCTGGGACCTCGTGCGCTTTGGAAAGGCGGAGCAGGTTCTCGGCAGCAGAGGATATACTCCGGCCAAGAAATATCTCCCTATCCCTCAGTCGGAAATAGACCAGGCTCAGGGAACATTGAAACAGAACCAATATTAAAACGCTAAAGAATATGAAAAGGATTTTTACAATCATGGCATTGGCTGCCCTGCTTGCAGGCTGCGCAAAGCCTTCCCACGAAATAGGGGAAACTCCTGACATCCCTGAACCGAATTACTCTGTGAGCGCGGTGGATGGCAGTCCCAATATAATAAGATTCACTTTCAACGAAGACAAGGTGTCGCCTTTCTGGAAAATCCGCAAGCCCGACGGAAGCTATTTCGAAAGCAGCAGCCGCGACTTCACTCTCCGTTATTATATGAAAGGAGAGTACGACGGAAGCCTTACCGTTTATGGTCAGGGCGGTATTGGTGATTCCGTTTCCTTTACGTTCGAAGTGACTGAAAACGACCCTGTTGTGAATAAACTTACCGGCCTTGGGAGCCAAAAGGTGTGGGTTTGGAACTGGTCCAAGGACTCTCACTTCGGGGAAGGTTCCCGCGATGCTATGGAGCCTAACTGGTGGCCGGTTGCTGCCGGCGAGATGAAGGATTTCGCAATGTACGACGATGAACTCACTTTCGTGGGCGACAGTTGGGATTTCATTCTCGACACCAAAGGAAAAATCTATGCCGACGGCACCGTTCTTTCCGTCCTTGAACCGGAGAGTTTCCCGGAAGGAGGAAGCTACAAAGGAACCGACATTGCCTATACCCAGCCGTCCGGCCAAAAATGGAGCCTTTACGCCGACGAAAGTGAGACACTCTGGCTCAGTTTCACCGAGGGCGGTTTCCCTTCCTACCCTTGCTACCCTACAGCCCTCGGCGGTTCATATCAGGTTCTTGAACTGAGCGACGATGTGCTTTTCCTCAAGTACGATACCGGATCGGACAACTTCGGCTCCTGGTTCTTCCGTTTCGTGCTCAAAGGCACCCAGGAGGAAATCGGCGGCGGAGACAATCCCGACAATCCTGACGAACCTGACGAGCCGATTACCCCTCCGATGACCGAACTCGAAAAGGCTCTTACTTCCAATCCTGACGGTTCCCAGAGGATTTGGGTTTGGGACCACACTACCACCGGACATTATGGCGAAGGCGACCCTTCGGCAATGGACCCTAACTGGTGGTCTGTGCAGCCGGACGAGATGAAGAACTATTCAATGTACGACGATGAACTGGAATTCCATATCGAAGGTCACGCATATATTCTCAGAGCCAACGGATATGTATATTGCGACCGTGGAGCTCTTGCCGCAATGGGCCACGAAGGCAATGCTGCAACCGATATCGAGTACACCCAGCCGGAAGGACAGACCTGGGAGCTTGTGAATGAGGACGGTGTGGATTACCTGCAGTTCTCCGAAATGGCATTCCCGAGTGCAATACCTGTCCCTCAGGTACTCGGCGGCAAATTCAGGATTCTTAGCCTGAGCGACGATTGTCTTTATCTGAGGGTTCAGACTCCTGACGATTCCTGGTATTACAGATTCATCCCAAAGAGCTGAAATGATGAAAAACAGGTACTTGTATTTGTTGATTCTGCCGGTGCTTCTGATTGCATCGGCAGGATGTATGAGAGAAACTCCCGATTATTTTCAGAAACCTGACTGGTGGAGTCCGGAAGAGGAGGACAGCGGCAACGGCGAATACCGTCTGGTTTGGTCCGATGAGTTTGATTCCGAGTCCGGGGACTGGAGCTATGAAACCGGAGGTTCGGGCTGGGGTAATGACGAGGCGCAGTACTATGTTGACAAAGCTTATGGCGACAAGGTGGTCTCCAAGGTGAAGGACGGCAATCTGGTCATTACTGCCCACAAGCTGGATACTCCTCTGGAGGGAAAGAAGTACATTTCCGCCCGAATGACCACCAAGCGCTCCTGGACCTACGGGAAAATAGAGATGCGGGCCAAACTCCCTGCAGGCCGCGGCCTGTGGCCGGCTTTCTGGATGCTTCCCGCAGCCAGAACTTCCGACAATCTGCTGGATGGGGAAATAGACATAATGGAGTACGTTGGCTATGAGCCCGGCGTTGTGTGGTTTTCACTCCACAACAAGAAGGACAGGACCGATGCAGGAAAGAATCTGCTTACCACATCGTACAGGCCTTCTTCTCCGGAAAGTGAGTTCCATGTTTACGGAGTGGAATGGACTGCCGACTACATTCAGGCCTATATAGACGGCCTCCCATACTACACGTTCCGCAACGACGGCTCCGGCGATCCGGCATCCTGGCCTTTTGACAAGGCTTTCAACATCAAACTGAATATTGCCGTGGGAGGTACCTGGGGCGGTTATATGGGAATAGACGATTCGATTTTCCCTGCCGAATATGTAATAGATTATGTGCGTGTATATCAACGATAGAAGTATTTCGATGAAAACTGTTCTCAATTCTTTTGCGTTTGTTGCATTTGCTGTGACACTTGTTGCATCTTGCACTGAAGCCAAGTCTTCAGCGCCTCTTGCCGAGGGTGCCCGTACAGTATTGTTCACCACCCCCCCGATAGAAGTTAAAACCGTTTTCGGCGAAAAACAGGGCGGAGCCTATCCAGTCCTTTGGACCGCCAATCAGGAGACGGCAATCTTTTACAATTCTCAAAGCGGAGATAAAACTTGGAATGACGGAGGCCAGTTCGTAAGCCCTCAACCTGTGGAAAGTGGACTTGGGGCAAAATTGGCTGCTACTTTTACTCCGGAAGAGTCATCCTCACACATCTTCTATGCTTTCAGTCCTTTCTGTGCTCTCAATGGAGTATGGAATGAGGATTGGGGAGATGGCGCCGGTACCCGCAAAATGCTGTATGGAATTGTTCCTGCCGACCAGAACCCTCAGCCGGGCACTTGTGATGAGGCAGCTCAGCTGATTGCAGCCAAATCTGAATATTCTGAGTTCCCTGACGAAGTTTCCCTTCATTTTTCCCATCTTTCTTCCTATGGAAAAATAGAGTCTCTCACTCTCCCCGAAGGAGCAACGGATATAGTCGGTGTGTATATGGAGTCCAACAAGTTCCTTTCAGGAGAAGTATATTGTGACTACTCGGATTTGGGTCAGGTCAATTTCAATTCGAAATATAAAGATAATCAGAAGTATATTTATCTCGATGTGAACAATGCCCTGAGGGGCACTTCCCTGTCCGATGTTTTCTTTGCCACAGTCCCTCATACGGGAGATGACAAGTTCGGGGAAGGGGACTGGATAAAGGTTATCGTTTACACAACCGGTGATACCTGGATAAAAACAATCAATTTTTCAGCAGACAGGACCCTGTCTTTCAATCCGGGTCGAATTTCATCGTTCAGCATAAATGCAGATGGTTTTGTGAGTGAAAGAAAATCCGGATACAGCCTGGTCTGGTCTGATGAATTCAATGACGGGCCTCAAGCCGGAATTGACTATGCCTGGCCTTCCGATGACTGGAAATTCGAGACAGGCGGTTCTGGATGGGGCAATGGCGAGTCGCAGTATTATGTGAACAAGGTTCACGGCGACAAGGTTGTTTCCAAGGTAAAGGACGGCAATCTGGTCATTACCGCATACAAACTGGACACTCCTTTGAACGGGATGGACTATATTTCTGCCCGTATGACCACAAAAAAGTCCTGGACTTACGGCATAATTGAAATGCGTGCAAAGCTTCCTGCAGGCCGCGGCCTGTGGCCGGCTTTCTGGATGCTCCCGGAAGTCATGACCTCAGACAACCTTCTCGATGGAGAAATAGATATTATGGAGTATGTGGGCTATGAACCGGGTGTGGTATGGTTCTCCGTCCACAACAAGAAGGACAGGACCGAGGAGGGTAAGAATCTGCTCACCACTTCCTACAATCCTTCATCTCCGGAGTCTGAATTCCACGTCTATGGTGTGGAATGGACTGCGGATTATATCAAGGCCTATATAGACGGGACCACTTATTTCACATTCAAAAATGACGGCTCCGGGGACCCTGAGTCCTGGCCTTTCTTCAAAGCATTCAACGTCAAGTTGAATATCGCAGTAGGAGGCAGTTGGGGCGGCTATATGGGAATAGACGATTCGATTTTCCCGGCGGAGTATGTCATAGATTATGTCCGCGTTTACCAAAAATGAGTTTGAAGTTTGATTTATATAAAATGTGAGTCTTATGAAAAAAACCAAATTGCTTTATGAAGCACCGTCCATGGAGACGATTGCTTTCGAATCACAACAGGTGATCGCATCGAGTTTCGATGTAATGGGCGCCTCGACAATCAATGGTGCCGAAGAAGATGATTACGGAACATTTTAAGAGGGAGGAGTAGTTATGAAAACGATTATGAAATCTTTTGCCGTGCTCACTATCCTTGTGGCCGGCTTTGTGTCCTGCTCTAAAACGGCTTCTGTTGTTTCTCCATCGGAAAAAAGCGTAAGTGTAAGGTTTTCTGTTGCTCCAACAGAAGTAAAAACTGTTTTCGGCGAAGCTAAGGACGGCGTATATCCTGTTCTGTGGACGGCGAATGAACAAACTGCCATTTTTTACAATGATCAGGAAGGTGCTTTGGTCAATGCCAAGAGCGTTACTCCAGTACCGTCTGAAGATGCTCTGTCTGCAGAATTGACAGCATCTTTCACATTGGATGAAGATGCTGTGAAGCATTCTTTTTATGCCATAAGTCCTGCAGTTGCACTCAACTGGAGGTCAAATGAAGACTGGAACGGAAAGGAGAAAAAGATGGTTTATGCCAAAATACCTACAGATCAGACTCCTAATCTTGGAACCTGTGATGAAAAAGCACAAGTTATAGTGGCAAAGGCAGAATCTGCCGAGATTCCAAGTTCGGTAAATCTCCAATTCAGCCATCTTTCCTCTTATGGAAAAATCGAGACTCTTGCCCTTCCTGAGGGAGCGTCCGAAATTGTAGGTATTAAAATAGAGTCGAACAAGAGATTGTCCGGTGAGGTATTTTGTGATTTTGAGGAACAGAACATTGTATATCTCAACAATGGAGAGGGAAAGGGTGAACAGTATATCTATCTCAATACAAACAATGCCTTGAGAGGAACCACCTTGTCCAATGTGTTTTTTGCCACTGTTCCTAATAATGGGGATGACAAGTTCGGAGAAGGCAGTTGGATGAAGATTACTGTTTACACCATGACCGATACTTGGGTTAAGACAATCAACTTCTCTGCAGAAAGGACTTTGGCCTTCACTCCGGGACGAATCTCTTCATTCAGTGTAAGTGCCACAGGCTTTGTCAAGGTGCCGACTGCAGAAGAACTCAAGCCGCTTCTTACCACCAATTCCGACGGCACTCAGAAAGTGTGGGTATGGGATCATACCACAAAGGGTCATTATGGGGAAGGTGATCCTTCTACGATGAGCCCGGACTGGTGGTCTGTAGAGCCGGACGAGATGAGGAACTATTCAATGTACGACGATGAATTGGTATTCCAGGAAGATGGTGGATATGTTCTTCGGGCCAATGGATATGTATATTGTAACAAGGATGCTCTTTCTGCAATGGGACATGAAGGAGATGAAGCAATGGATATCGAGTACACCCAGCCTGATGGCCAGACTTGGGACATTGTAATTGAGGGTGAAGTTCCTTATCTGCAATTCTCTGAAAATGCTTTCCCTAGTGCAATTCCGGTTCCAGTTGCCCTTGGCGGAAAATACAGGATATTGACCCTTGCGGAGGATTGTCTGTATTTGAGGTTGCAGACTGCTACTGATGCATGGTATTACAGATTCATTCCAAAACAGTAAAATGAAACATAAAAGGCATTTTACCTTATTTGTGATTGCGTTGGCCGGTGCTGCCGGGTTGCTCTGCTCTTGTCAGGGCGGTCCGGCTCCGGCCATTACGGCAGACAGGGAAGTGGAGGCGAAGATAGGGAAGATTCTCCGGAAGATGACACTCGAGGAGAAGGTGGGGCAGATGACCCAGCTCACTTCCGAATATATTATCGATGCCGGAACGCACAATGTCTCGCCTCAGGGTGAGGCTCTTATCCGCAAATACAAGATCGGATCGGTCTTGAATACGATGAACGACGTGGCCGATTCGGCTAGTGCTTACAGGCAGTTCATCGGCCAGATTCAGGACATTTCGATGGACGAGATGGGGATCCCCTGCCTCTACGGTCTGGACCAGATTCACGGGGCGTCCTATACCTTGGGAGCGGTACTCTTCCCTCACGAAATCGGCCTGGCCGCATCGTTCAACGACGAACTGTCCTACGAGGTGGGTAGGATAAGCGCCTACGAGACCAGAGCCTGCAATGTCCCGTGGGTATTCACTCCGACCCTCGACCTCAGCCGAAATCAGTGCTGGCCGAGGATGTGGGAGAGTTTCGGGGAGGACCCTCTGGTGCAGAGCAGGATGGGCGCTGCGCTCACAAAAGGGCTCCAGGGAGAGGACCCGAACCATATCGATGCCGAGCACGTGGCTGTGAGTATCAAGCACTTCCTCGCCTACGGAGCGTCCGTATCGGGCCAGGACCGCACCCCTTCAATGCTCAGCAAGCGCGAAATCAAGGAGAAGTTCTTCCCTCCTTTCAAGGCGGCAATCGAGGCCGGAGCGCTAAGCCTTATGGTAAGTTCCTCCAGCAACGACGGCGTACCTTTCCACTCCAATAGGGAACTTCTCACGGATTGGGTGAAGGAAGGCTTGAACTGGGACGGAATGATTGTCACCGACTGGGCCGACATCAAGTGCCTCTACGACCGCGACCACACAGCCCCTACTTATAAAGATGCCATCGCCCAGTCCATCAATGCGGGCGTGGACATGATTATGGAGCCTTACAGCACCGAAGTCTGCGACCTGCTCGTGGAATTGGTGAAGGAGAAAAAGGTCCCGATGAGCCGTATCGACGATGCAG
Source organism: uncultured Bacteroidales bacterium (assembly GCA_946055165.1). GTDB lineage: Bacteria > Bacteroidota > Bacteroidia > Bacteroidales > UBA932 > Cryptobacteroides. The sequence goes on along the minus strand of CAMGFA010000020.1, from coordinate 11,527 downwards.
TGAGCCGCATCCTTCGCCTGAAAATCCGTCTCGGTCTTTTCGACGACCCGTATTCTGAAGGCTCCGGTTTCGGATACTTCGGCAGTCCTGAGTCCGAGAGGCAGGCCTACAGGACCGCTCTCGAAACGGAAGTGCTGCTCAAGAATAGGGACGGACTGCTGCCGCTTCCGAAGAACAGCCGCATACTGCTTGTGGGCCCTAATGCCAATTCCATGCGCCCGCTCGGAGGTGGCTGGAACTACTCCTGGCAGGGTGATCAGGCGGATTGTCCGGAATTTACCGGCCGATACAATACCATTTACGAAGCCCTGTGCACAAAGTTCGACAATGTGAACTATCTGCCTGTCCTTGAATATCCTGCCTATGGCGATTTCAGGCAGGAGACAAGGGGCGACTATTCTGCGGCCCTCAAGGCAGCGGCAAAGGCCGATGTTGTGGTGCTGGCACTTGGGGAAAATTCGTATTGCGAGACAAAGGGCAATATCAGCGATCTTTCGCTCTCTGCAAACCAGCGGGAACTGGTGAAAGTGCTCTCTGCTGCGGGGAAGCCTATGGTCCTTGTGCTCAACGAAGGACGTCCGCGCGTAATCAGCGACATCGAGCCTCTGGCCGATGCTGTGGTGTCGGTTCTGCTGCCGGGAAATTATGGAGGCGATGCTCTTGCGGCCCTGCTTTGCGGGGAGGAGAATTTCAGCGCAAGATTGCCTTACACCTACCCCAAATACGTGAACAGGCTGAACACCTACGATTACAAACTGTGTGAGAACCGTGCCACGATGGAGGGCCTTTACGACTACTCCGCCAATATCGAAAGCCAGTGGCCTTTCGGATACGGCCTCAGCTATACCACTTTCGAGTACTCCAATATGAAAACGGACCGGCAGGAATTCCGTCCCGGCGATATTGTTTGCGTGAGCGTGGACGTTACCAACACAGGCAGTGTTGCGGGAAAGGAAGCTGTACTGCTCTTCAGCTCAGATCTTTGCGCTTCGCTTACTCCGGATGTGAGAAGGCTGAGGGACTACAGGAAGATTTACCTGGAGCCGGGACAGAGCACTACCGTAAGCTTCAAGCTCAAGGCGGAAGACCTGGCCTTCGTGTCAGAGGACCTGGAATGGGTACTGGAACCGGGTGAATTCCGTCTTGCAGCCGGAAACCAGTCTGCAACAATAAGTTATACAGGCAAAAAAGTAACGCTTAAAAAATGAAATCCAGCAAGTTCGCAGCACTGCTGCTCCTGCTCGCATCGTGCACAGCTCCCTCGCCGCAAATTTTCTGGCGCGAGGGGGCCGGGGTGCACGAGATTGTTGTCCGCAATGCCCGCAGCCTTCCCGAAGACTGGACAATCTGGTTTTCCCAGATGCCGGCCGCAGTTGAGGTTCTCGAGGGTTCCGATGCAACAATTGAGCAGCATCAGGCCAATCTGTACAAGATCCGTCCTCTAGGCATTCGCGCCGATTCCCTTACGGTAAGGTACAGGTCCGATGCTCTGAAAAGACGCAGCTGGGCCCCGGAAGGCTTTGTGCTTCAGTCTTCTGCATCCCCTTGCGGAAAGCCCCTGAAAGCAGAATATGAGTTCCTTCCGCTCGAAGCCGATGCTGAGCAGTGGTACAGATACAATTCTTCCCTAAAAGTGAAACCTGTTGCCCTGTACGACATCATACCTGCCCCGAAGCGTGCGGCGCGGGAGGCCTTTGCCCATTGCGCTTCGCATCCGCAGGGCTGGTACAGCATCGCAATCGATTCTGCGGGCGAAGTTGAAATTGAATCGGACGATGCGGACGGGCGCTTTTATGCGGAGCTTACTCTGAAGCAGCTGCTCCGCAATTCGGGCGGGACACCGCTCAGGGACATTTATATTGAGGATTGGCCTGATTTTCAATATCGTGGCTATATGCTCGATGTGGCCAGAAACTTTACTTCTTTGGCAGATCTCAAAAAACTGATTGACGTGCTTGCCCGCTACAAAGTGAACTATCTGCATTTGCATTTGGCTGATGACGAGGGCTGGAGGATTGAGATAGATGGCATTCCCGAACTCACTTCCATTGGAGCCTTCCACAGCCTGGACCCGGAAAAGGGGCTTCAGCCTTCGTATGATGGCTGCGCCGACCCTTCGTCCAAGGCTTTGTCCAACGGCTACTATACGCGGGAGGACTTCATCGACATCCTGCGTTATGCCTGGGAGAGAAGAATAAGGGTAATCCCCGAGTTCGACACTCCGGGGCACAGCCGTGCTGCTATTTATGCGATGAAAGCCTATGAACGCAGAACAGGCGACAGCTCCTTGAAGCTGCAGGACGAGTCCGATGCTTCCGTTTACGAAAGTGCACAGGGCTACACGGACAATGTAATGAGTGTGGATATGGAGTCGGTCTATTCTTTTATCGAGCGTATATTTGATTGTTTCATAGGGATTTATGCCGATGCTTCCGTGCCTTTGGCTGCCATACACATCGGCGGGGACGAGGTTCCTGCCGGGGCCTGGAACTCCCGTGACCTGCACGAAATCTTCTTGGGCAGGGTGGCGGACATTGCCCTAAGCAGGGGAGTCAAGATTGCCGGATGGCAGGAGGTGGTGGCCTGTTCCGATCCCGTTGTTGCCGGGAAACTCAAGGCTGTGCTCTTTATGAACAATGTCTGGAATACCGCATGGGGCGGAAGTGAATTGCCTTATGAGAATGCTGCAAAAGGCTATCCTACTGTTCTTTCCAATGTGGATTATACCTACGCCGACCAGGCTTATTCTTCCAACAAGGAGGAGAGGGCTCACAGTTGGGCCGGGTACATCGACGATACCAAGTCTCTGGCTCTTCCGCTCAGAAAAATGGACAACATTATCGGGGCCCAGGCCCAGTTGTTTACTGAAACTGTACGCAGTTTCGAGGATGTCTGCTACAACAGTTTTCCTAAAATCGTGGGCGTTTTCGAGAGGGCCTGGAATGCGGAATGCAGGCGCACGCCTTCGGAGTTCTACAGCTCCATCGTGCAGTTCGAAATGCCGTGGTGGGAGGAGCAGGGGATATGTTTCCATATTCCTCAGCCGGGCATGATTATGGTGGACGGAGAATTGAAGACCAATTCCGCAATTCCCGGTGCAAAAATCGAAATTTCACCCAACGGAAGGCAGGCCCGTGCCACATACTGCTCCGCCCGCAGCTGCACAAGCACTCTTCGGTGAGGACACAGGCTCCTGTGTGCTGTTGTGAAAACACGCGAAAATTGAGTATATTTGCGCGATTATATTGAATTGAATGAAAACGAAAAACAGCACCAGGCAGAAGAAAGGCAGAGTCAGGAAGCTCAGTATCCCCAAAAAGAAAAAGAAGGCTGGAAGAAAGATATTCCCTCAATACATAGGTACCTTGCAGATGACCCGCGAAGGATTTGCCTTCGTGAAGGTGGAGGGGCAGGAAGAAGACATTTTCATAAAGGCAGCCAAGACCCGCGGCGCTCTCAACAATGATTTTGTGAGGGTGGCCGTAACCAGAGAATGCCCCGTATCGGAAGGAAAGAAAGCATCGTCCGGAAAAAACAGCGCAGAACGCCGCGAGGGCGAAGTGATAGAGATAGTGGAACGCAGCACCAAACCCTTTGTGGGTATCTTCCACAAGGCGGGAAAGCAGGCCTGGGTGCTGATGCAGAGCCGGAATATGCCTTACGATATCGAGGTGGACCCTGCCGAAGCGGAAAGGCTCGGGGCGCAGAAAGGCTACAAGGTGGCAGTGCTGGTGGACGAGTGGAACCGCCACGACAACCTTCCTAAAGGCCATCTGGTGGACGTGCTCGGCCCTGTGGGGGACAACAATACCGAAATGCACGCAATCCTGGCCGAATACAATCTGCCATACCGCTTCGAGAGCGAAGTGGAGCGGGAGGCCGAGTCCATAAGCGCGGAAATCGGAGAGGCCGAGCTCAAGGACAGGCGCGATTTCCGGCAGACTTTCACCTTTACAATCGACCCGTCCGATGCCAAGGATTTTGACGATGCCCTGAGCTTCGAGGCTCTGGACAACGGTAATTTCCAGGTGGGCGTGCACATTGCCGACGTGAGCTGGTATGTGCGCGAAGGCAGCCTCGTCGATAAGGAGGCCCGCAACAGGGGCACATCGGTCTATCTGGTGGACAGGACCATCCCTATGCTGCCGGAGAAGCTTTGCAACAGGCTCTGTTCCCTTCGTGAGGGCGAGCAGAAGCTCTGTTTTTCAGTACTTTTCGAAATCAGTCCCGATGCCAAAATCCGCAAAAAGTGGATAGGCAGGAGCGTGATAGAATCGGACCGCAGACTTGACTACGAGCAGGCGCAGGCAATCATTGAGAAGGAGCCGTCGGACTGTCCGGACCGGCTGGAGCTGGCGGTGAAGACGCTGAACAGGCTCGCAGGCATTCTCAAGGCCCGCAGGCAGAAGAGCGGGGCCATCGATTTCGACCGCCCGGAAATGAAGGTGCGCTGCGACGAAAATGGCAAGCCGCTGGAGGTTTACCAGAAGTATTCCTGCGAGGCGAACTACCTTATAGAGGAATTTATGTTGCTGGCCAACAAGACAGTAGCCGAGTTTGTGCGCAGCAAGGGCAAGACTTTCGTCTATCGTATCCATGATGAGCCGAATGCCGAAAAACTGCAGAATCTGCGCACTTTCGCCAAAGGTTTCGGCTACAAGATGAGTTCCGATACCGAAGGCCGCAAGGCTGCCAAAGCTATCAACGAGCTTCTTGCCAAGTCCAAGGGTAGTGCCGAGGGCGTGGCCTTCAAGGAACTGGCTCTCAGGTCTATGGCCAAGGCCCGATACTCTACCGACAACATCGGGCACTACGGTCTGGCATTCGCGGACTACACGCACTTCACTTCCCCTATCAGGCGCTATCCCGACCTTATGGTGCACCGCCTGCTCTGGGCCTATCTGAACAAGGGAAAGAGCCAGGACAAGGATTTCTTCGAGAATGAGTGCAAATACGCATCGGAAAGAGAGAATATTGCGACCGATGCCGAGCGCAGCAGCATCAAATACAAGCTGGTGGAATATATGCAGGAGCGTGTGGGAATGGAGTACGATGGGCATATTTCAGGGCTCACCGAGTGGGGAATGTATGTCGAGACCGACGGGGAGCACATCGAGGGAATGGTGGCCTTGCGGGATATCCGCGGCGATTTCTTTGAGTTCGACGAGAAACTCTACAGGCTGCGCGGAAGGCGGAGCCACAAAATCTTCCGCCTCGGCGACCAGGTCCGCATCCGCGTGAAAAATGCCAACCTGGAGCAGCGATTGCTGGATTTCGAATTGATTGAGAAATAGTTGCGGAAAATGATTGCAGAAGGTGGTCTCGGAAAGTGCTCTCGGGAGGCGAGAGTTCGGGAAGTGTGGCTGGACTGGCTTAGGGTCCTGGCCTGTTTTATGGTGATGCTGACTCATTCCACAGAACCCTTCTATCTTGGAGGTGAAGGTTCAAGGATTCTGACTGCGGGCGATGCCGTGTGGGTGGCAATATTCGATGTTCTTTCGCGCTCGGCGGTAGTGCTTTTTATTATAGCTTCGAGCTATCTTCAGTTTCCGCTGCATTATTCTACCAAAGAATTTTTCCGCCGCCGCGCTGTCCGTGTGCTTGTTCCCTTCTTGATTTGGACTCTGGTCTATGCTTTTGTCTGGGGCGAGCCGGTTCAGAATTTCAAGGACCTTGTGTGGAATTTCAATTATTCTGCCGGGCATCTGTGGTTTGTCTATATGATGCTTGGCCTGTACCTTCTTATGCCTTTGCTTTCCCCTTGGGCGGAAAAGGTTGGAAGAAAGGAACTTGGCTTATATATAGGGATTTGGCTTTTTACTACTTTGCTGCCATTTTTCAGGGCCTGGCTGGGTGGCTCCGCGCCGGTAATCTACGGGCCTTCGGGCATTCCGAACCCTGCAAAGTATCCGCTTTGGGGCGAGGCGAGCTGGAACGCTTATGGCCTGTTCTACTATTTCAGCGGGATGATTGGCTATCTGCTTGTCGGCTTGTATTTCCGCCGATTCGTGCCTGAGCTCAGCTGGAAGAAGACCCTTGCAATTGCGCTGCCTTGTTTTGCCGTAGGTTTTGCCATTGGCGTTGGCGGCTTTCTTGCCGGTGTTTGGGCCGATTCCGCTGGTGTTTTCCCTGTCGAGGGTCCGGTCGGGCTTGCTGCCTTGTGGGAGATCCCCTGGCTCAACGACAGCCTTGGTGTAGCTCTGATGGCAATTGCCCTTGTGCTTATATTCAGGAAGTTCCATTGTGAAAGCCGATTCTATCGCGCAGTGGTGCTGCCTGTATCGCAGGCAAGTTACGGAATGTATCTCAGCCATATGCTCGTGTTAGGACTGGTTTCCGCCTGGCTTCGCGATTTGCTGGGCCTTGGTGCCGATGGCCTTTTGGGCATCTGGACCACCCCGGTACAAATTCTCGGTACAGCCCTGCTGAGCTTCTGCATCGTCGCAATCTGCTGCATTCTTTTGCGGAAAATCCCAAAACTCGGCACCAGGATAATTGGATAGCGGGGATTTATTATTTCTTAAGCCGCCCGCGCAGGTTCGGCAAGAGTCTGCTCATATCCACGATGGATGCGTATTTCTCGGGCAGGAAGGAATTGTTCAAAGGTCTGGCTATTGAGCAGTTGGAGAAGGAGTGGATTGAATATCCGGTTTTGCATCTTGACCTCAATGGTATAACATACAACTCAGATGACGTGTTGGACCAAGTCCTTAACGATAAACTATCCGCTTGGGAGGCAGAATATGGAATTACAGTCACGTCAACAGTTCCCGGTTTGAGACTGGTACCCCAACGCTTCTGGTCAATGTGATGAAGAAAACATCGTTTGATATAACAAGATTATCTGACAACGTCGTGGTATCTGTGGATGATCTCAGCGGAATGCAGGATATCGTAAACAGGCCTGTTCCTTTGTTTTTCCAGACAGGCTACCTGACTATTAAGGATTACGACAAGGAATTTGGGGAATATACTCTCGGATTTCCAAACGAAGAAGTCAAAAAGGGTTTTCTCAAATTATATCTCCACTGCAAACAGACGGATTGAGGAATGGAAAGTTAGCGAATAATCTGTGCATTTTGTAATTAAAGTCTCGCAAGGGAGATAGGCGCCTATTTGCGGTTTTTGTGCTGTCCTCGGAGATTGTAGATGGCCGAGCATGGGAAGTATCGTAAGAGATGGTAATGAGAAAGGTAATATTTTTGCTATTTTTGCAAATGTACAACAAATAAACTATGGCACAAAACCTTCAGAATAGACCGTATGACGTTACGGACAAGCACTCAATTTGGGAGTATAGCAAGAATCTCCTCGGAAAGACTCTCGAGGAGACTGTTGGCCATGAGTTGGCCGAGGATAATACTGGGAAAGGCCGCCTCGGGCAAATGGTTGAACGCTATTTCTTTGGCTATGAGCCTAACAGTAATCCTACACCTGACTTTGAGGAGGCTGGCGTTGAACTAAAGTGTACACCGCTCAAGGAACTTGCAAACAAGAGCCTTCAGATAAAGGAGCGACTTGTCTGCTCGATGATTGACTACAGCGAGGACTACAAGCATCCGTTCAAGGAATCACACGTCTACATTAAGTGTGCAGTAATGCTGATTCTATTCTACCTTCATCAGGCAAAAGTGCCGGTTCAGCACCTTCAGTTCTTATACTCCGTCCTATGGCAGATTCCGGAAAAGGATCTTCTTATAATGGAGCAAGACTACGATAAGATTGTTGCTAAGATTCGTTGCGGCAAGGCTCATGAACTTTCTGAAGGTGATACAACTTATCTTGGCGCCTGTCGAAAGGGACAAAAAGGTGATACCGATGTGTATTATACACTACCGAACGGAAAATGCTGTGACACACCTGCGCCGAAGCGAGCTTTCTCGCTAAAGCCTCAGTATATGCGCACCATTCTAGACTTCATCCAGAATTATGGCGAACCCGCTGGAGTGAACACATCTGCATTAGTCGAGGGATATGGAAAGGGGCTAATCTCCAAAGAGGAGCTGAAAAAGCAATCTTTTGAACATATTCTCCTGGAGCGTTTCAAGAAATACGTTGGGAAGAGTTACTCTGAACTGTGTGAAATCTTCGGCCTCGAAGAGTCAAAGGCCAAGAGTAAATATGCTCTCATCGCAAACGCAATCCTTACAGTGCATGGTACTCGCGGAGACGATGTGACCAAATCTGAAGAGTTCCGTAAGTCTGGAATACGCATCAAAACCATTCGTCTCCAAAAGTCCGGTCGGCCAAAAGAAGCGATGTCATTCGAGAATATTAACTACTTCGACATCCTTCAGGAAGATGATTGGTATGACTCCCGTCTGTACGAGTTGTTTACCAGTCGTTTCCTTTTCATTGTATTTCAAGACTGCGGCAACAAAGGCGAGGAGGACTACCGCCTTCAGAAAGCATTCTTCTGGACGATGCCTTATGAGGATTTGAAAGCGGCAGAACCATACTGGCAAAATATCAAAGATAACGTCGCTGCTAACCGCATTGATCCCGCATACTTTTATAGAGAGAGCGAGCATCGGAAGTTCCACGTCCGTCCAAAGGCAAAAGACTCTTCAGACCTTGCGGACAATCCCAATGGCGGGAAGTGTAAGAAATACTGTTATTGGTTTAATCACGAGTATATACAGCATATTGTAGAGACGGAAAAATAAAGAAAACTGCGGGGCTATGGACCTCGTAGTGCTTTTATTCTGTTTTGAGCCGACGCTCAAGTTCTTTTCCAACTTTCGTGACAATTCCGCAAACAAGCGCATTGCCCATTAGGAATGCTCGCTTAGCATTATCAACGCCTTTGCATTCTGTCCAGTTAGAAGGGAACATATTAACGTGTTCCAGTTCAACGGGCGTTAGGCGGCGTATGCGTCCAGTCTCATCCTCAATGGCGTGGCGGCATCTGTCTGGGCCTTTCCCTCCTTCTGAAGTGATAATTGTGCGCGCAGGCTTATCGATTGAATCAGGGAAGTTCATTGCGCCTTCGGTGTAGAAATATTTGAAACCGTTGGCCTTCGTCCTCTCTTCTCTCTTCGAGCCCTTGAAATAGCGCCAGCGCTCAATTTGCTCATCCGGAATATAGAAAGACTCAATGTCTGCAGGACGATTTTCTCCACGCACCAGGCAATCTCTTAAATAGATAGGGCATCCATTAAAGACAGGAGTAGCATCGATGGAGTACGTGACACCATCAATCATCAAACCTGCCTTGTCAAATGGACTGTCACCGCCTTTCTTGTTAAAATTCTCGGTTATATCAACCAGCCTGTCCTTCTTAACATCGGACAACTTATGCGCACTGAGAGCAGTCAGGTCATGGTCGCACTCAATCGGGAAGGCCTTAGCAAAAATGCCATCCTTCTGAATCCAATCATTAGGGTTTGTGAAGCCCTCTGCGATTGGGCTGCCTTTCTTGTATGCACAGATGTATGTTCTGCGGCGTTTCTGTGGCATACCGTAGTCAGCAGCATTGATAACTCTCCACTCAACTATATATCCCTGTTCGTTCAAGCATTCGAGAATGACAGCAAAGTCGCGTCCACGCTGTTTCGCGGGAGAAAGGAGCAGACGGTCTACATTCTCGAGGAGCAGCAGGCTTGGAGCCTTGCTGCCTTTCTTGACGAGGATATTGTAGATTGCCCACCATAGAACTCCCTTTTTTCCTTCAATGCCTTTAGACCGACTAAGAGTAGAGGCTACAGAGTAATCCTGGCAAGGGAAACCGCCGACAAGCATATCGTGGTCGGGAATCTCTTCTACAGGAACGGAATTGATGTCAACGTTTGAAACGCTGCCTTTGCCGAAGTTCTTTTCATAGACCATAGCGGCGTGCTGAACTTTCGTTGCAGGCTCCCACTGGTTTGCCCAGATAGTCTTAAAGAAATCTTTGTCGGCCTTCTCAAGACCAACGCGGAATCCTCCGACTCCGGCAAATAGTTCTATGACCTTAATTTCTTTCATTTAATTCGTTCTAATTGAAAGCAAATTTACGGATTTTGTTTCATCGATCCAAATTGATCTTGAAAAAAGTCGACAAAATACTCTTGGTCAAACAAATAGAGATAAAACAAATCGGTGTTGGTCATTAGGCGCTCGTTGAGTGTGACCTAGTCACCGACCTTTTCATTGTCACGATTCGATTAATAACCAGATATTCTTGTAAAATAATAGTGTTAAATAACAGATGTTCAAAAGAATGCTATATGTTAAATCGTTTTGAATTTTTTGTAAGCCTTTTGGGAGTCATACAAGGAAGTTTTGTGGGGCCCTTGGGATTAGCCACGCTGCGCGTGCCTTTTCCCTGCTCGCTCGCCGCGGGGCCCTTGGGGATTTGCCGCACTTCGTGCGCCATTTCCCTGCCTCCTCGCCGGAGGGGCCCTTGCAAAGCTGTGGATTATCAATGAGTTGCGCGGCTGAAGCCGCTATTTTGTTTTGTAGCCACACCTTATGAAAGCAAGCTTTCAACGGCGTGACTCCAAAACAAAATTAGCATCGCTTTTGCGATGCTAACTCATTGATAATCATGCTTTGCGGTGAGTGAGGGATTCGAACCCCCGTAGCGTTGCCGCTAACCTGTTTTCGAGGCAGGCTCCTTCAACCACTCGGACAACTCACCATGATTGGGATTGCAAATATCGCAAATTCATCGCATTTTTCCAATGCATAAGATTTTCTTAAATTTGTAAAAACAATCATAATCACAATGCACACAATAAATATCACCGATTCCTCACATCCGCTTTTCAAAGCATTCAGAACTCTGTACGAAAGCAGTTTCCCTCCCGAAGAGCAGCGCTCCCTGCAGCAGCAGGATATGGCCTTCAGCGACAGACACTACCATCTGCAGCTGTATTTGGACCAGTGCGACGCGCTAATCGGCTTCATCTCTTATTGGGACTTCGATGATTATCTATACATCGAACATTTTGCAATAAACGAGCGGATGCGCGGCTGCGGCTGCGGCAGCACTCTGCTCAAGGCTTTTATGGGCCGATCCGATGCTCCTGTAGTCTTGGAAATCGACCCCATTCGGGACGATACCAGCGCCGCCAGGCTGCGTTTCTATCAGAAGAACGGTTTTTCCCCCAACCCATATCCTCACGCCCAGCCGCCGTTCAAGAAAGGCGCTGCTCCTGTGCCCCTGATCATCCTCTCCAGCGGAAGGGAACTCAGTCCCGCAGAATTCCAGCGCTTCAGCACCGATTTCCACAGCATCGTCTTCAAAGGAATTGAGTGAGCGCGGGTTTTCCGTGTCCACTCTGGACATCCGGTGCATGCAAAATAGAGCTTTTCGGAAAACGCAGTAATTTCAGGCTTTACTTTGTAGGAAAACGCAGTTATTTTATTGGGATTTTTATCGGAAAACGCAGTTTATGTCTTGAAAATGTATATCTTTGCATTACTAAAATTGGCAGTAATATGTTATTCAGGAAAATTGCAACACGGATTGAAGAATATCTCTCATCGGATTCAGACAGGATGCTCTTGATTGATGGAGCCAGGCAGATAGGTAAGTCATACA
>CAMGFA010000019.1 GCA_946055165.1 uncultured Bacteroidales bacterium | reverse complement strand
GACTGGTTTAGCTACGGCGCCATTTTAGCGAAAATAGGGCCTTTTTTCGCTATTTTGACTGAAAATACTTCATTTTAGCGAAATTAGGGCCTTTTTTCGCTATTCTGCGCGTTCTTGAGGTCCTTGCCTTCAGAGACTCCTTCCCACTTCGCTACGCTTGTGGGCCCCTTCCTTCCTCAGGAGACGAGGTCTCTTTCGGCAAGACCCTCAAGAGCGCTTCCCACAGCATCGCCGTGCCAGATACCCTGTCTGCGAAAGTTATTCTGCCCGGTCGGCGCGCGGAGCGTTTCCACAGAGCTCAGGCACGACGACAGTGCGCGGAAATAACTTTCGCCCTGCAGTTGATGACGGTGGAAATGTGCACATAGTCCAGAACCTCAACCGACGACAGTGCGCGGAAATAACTTTCGCCCTGTGGCATAATGCTTAGGACGAGGCACACAGGGTTTTGCTCCCGATCCGAATTCACAACAAAAAAAGAGGATGACCGAAAAAGTCATCCTCTTGTGCGTCCTTAGGGATTCGAACCCTAGACCCACTGATTAAGAGTCAGTTGCTCTACCAGCTGAGCTAAGGACGCAAACTTTCAAACTCGTGACTCGTTCGGGGCTCGAACCCGAGACCCCCACATTAAAAGTGTGATGCTCTACCTACTGAGCTAACGAGTCTTCCTCCCCGAAAGGGATTGCAAAGGTAGATATTTGAGTTTGAATTTCCAAATATTTTTTAAACTTTTTTATTTAATTTTTTATCTTCCAAAAGCTGCTGCGTGAATTTGCGGCTTCTTTCATATCCGTCACGAGGAGCATTCCACATAAAGAGGAATATGAGGGCGCCTATTATACCTACAATAATGAAGGTGATGAACACGGCTTTCCACCCAAGGTGGTCGGCAATAAGACCCACTGCCAGAGCCGACAGTGCCGAGCCGACATAGCCGCAGATGCCGGCCAGACCATTTGCTGTGGCCGATGCCTCCTTGGTGGCCTGGTTGGCCGAGCCTATGCCTATAAGGGCCTGAGGACCATAGATGCAGAAGCCGCTCATTGCGAGAACCAGGGTGCTTACAATAGGGTTGAGCCCCGGTACAAGGGCGAAAATGCCGAGGAAGAGTACTGCTCCGACCATTGCAAAGAGACACATCCTGTGGGATTTGCCCTTGAAAATGTGGTCGCTTGCCCAGCCGGCGAAGATGGTGCCTACTATGGCAGTGAGTTCGAACACGGCTACCGACCAGGCGGCACTCTTTATGTCCATACCACGGTCCTCGGTGAGGAACTTCGGCCCCCAGTCAAGCACTCCCATACGGAGAACATAAACAAAGACATTGGCAATGGAAAGCATCCATATCCACTTGTTCTTGAATACCATATGCCTGAGATATGCCTTGTGCGAACCGGGGATGGCCTTTATCTGCTCTTTTCCGGTGCTGGTACCTTCTATTTCAGGAAGTCCCACACTCTGAGGGCTGTCCTTGAGCCCCAGCATACACACGATGGCACCGCCTACAGCAACTATTCCGGGGATGATGAAGCACCATTTCCAGGCGCCGTAATGGGCAGCATAGCTCATGATTTTGGCACTCTGGTCGGCGGCGCTCATTGTGTCCCAACCTTTTATGGAATCGGCCAGATTGGCGCTAATTCTTGCTACCACACTGCTGTCGCCACTCATATCAGCACCCATATTGGTCATAATGAGACCGCATATTACAACGGCAGCAAAGGAGCCAATGGAGTGGGAGGTGTTCCAGATGCTCATCTTGGTGGAGAGCTCTCCCGGAGCAATCCACTGCGGAAGCATCCTGGCGCAAGGCGGATAACCGAAGCCCTGGAAATACTGGTTGAGCACTATGGTGGCACCCATAAGGAGAATGAGCATATTTACGAACTGGGGCCCCTCGTGCACACCTGTAATCAGGTAGGAAAGGTCAACTCCGAAGCCGAAGCAGAAATTGGCAAGGGCACAGAGCATAAGACCGATGGCCATAAACAGCTTTGTGCTGACCTTCTCCACGATAAAACCGTTGATGAAGCGGCTGAGTCCGTAGATGATGGAACCCAAAGCTATGATTATACCGAAACTGGTGTTCGAAATGCCATATTCGGCCGTGAGACCCGGCATTGCAATGGAGAAGTTCTTTCTGACAAAGTAGTAGATGGCATAGACAAACATCGATACCACTATGATTTTCCATTGCCAGAATTTGAAAGATTTATTATTCTTCATTATTGTTCAATATTTTTGTTTTTTCAATATCAAGTGCCCGGGCAAGCACCTCTATAGGGTTGAGCACAGGCAGACTGCAGCCGGCTTCAATCTGCCATTTGCAAGTCTCACAATCGGTTATTACATAATCACAGCCAGTGGCTTTGAGGGAAGAGAAGAGCTTGCTTCCGATTTTTTGGGAAAGCTCGTGGTACTCTTTCTTGAAGCCGAAGGTGCCGGCAATTCCGCAGCACTGCTGCTCCGGAACCGACAATTCCAAGCCCGGAATCATTTTCAGCAGCTCTATGCTGTAGTACTGGTAGCCGAGTTTCTGCATGTGGCAAGGAGTGTGGTAGGCTGCCTTCATTTTGAAGTCTTCGCGCCAGGCGAATTTCACGGCACCCTTTTCCCACTGCTCGTAAAGCCATTTTACCGCCAGATGGAACTTTTCCTTTGAAGGAGCCGTGTCCTTTCCGAGCAGCTGTCCGTATTCTTCCCTTATGGTGAGGGTGCAACTGGACGAGGTGCTGAGCACAGGGGCATTGGCCTTCCCTATGGCCTGGAGGTTGATATCGGCATTCTTGAGCGCCTGTTTCTTCTGCCCGTTTGCAATGAGAGCCACTCCGCAGCATTTCTGCTTTTCGAGCAGGCTTACACCATAGCCGCAGGCGTTCATCAGGCTCACGAAAGCCTTGCCAAGCTGAGGGTAGTTGTAGTTTACGTAGCAACCGTGGAAATATTGAATCTGCTTTCCGAAGCTCTTCTGTGAAGCCTGCTGCTTTTTGAACCAGCTCACGAATTTAGGTGAGGAGTATTTCGGCATGGAAGCGTGTTTGCTTACACCGATGGTGCTGTCCAGCAGCGATTTGCTTATGCCAAGCGAAAGCACTCCGTTTACCACTGGAGCAAATGGGCTGGCCAGGCTTCCTACAAAATCGGTCGATGCCAGCATCTTGTCACGCAGGGCGTGGGCCGAATGGGCATTCTCGAGTTTGGCACTTGCGATAATGTCCGCAATTTTCACTCCTGAAGGGCAGGCCACTTCGCAGCGCTTGCAGTTGAGGCAGTATTTGAGGTTTTCGTCGAAGAAAGACGAGTCCAGCATTCTGTAGCGCAAGGCATCGGGTCCGGCCTGTTTCGGGCCCGGATAGAGAGGGTTGACCTCCATCATCGGGCAGACTTCGGTGCAGATGCTGCACTTCATGCACTGCTCGAAACCGCTTGTCAAAGACTCTTGCATAGGCTCTCGATATTGTTTTGACCGTTGCAGAGGATGTCTCCCGCAACAATCAGGTTTTCAATTTGTTTTCCGTTTTTGAGGGCGTGGAAGCCTTCGTCGCATACAAGGCCGAAGTCCTCGAAAGGCTGCCTGCAGAAAAAGTCGCTTCTGCACCAGAGGGAGGGATCGGCCTCAAACTGCACGTCTGCACCGAAGACAGGCTCGTAAACCTTGTCCATATCGCTGCAGAGTCCGCGGGTGAAGAATCGGCCGCTGCAGAGGATGTAGGTATCGGCCACCAGAAGGCTGCCGCTGCCCAGATTCTCTGTGCACAGGGCTTCTATGCGGCTGCCGTCTTCGCTGTAGAACACTTTGTCCACGGAATCGCCCATAAAAAGGCATCCTCCGGCCTTGCGGAAGGCTTCACGGCTGTTGTCGCCGCTTTGCCGTCCCTGGCAGATGAGTGCGCAGCTTTTTCCCTTGGAAAGGAGCTCCCGGCCGAGCAGGGCATCGCCTTGCCCGCCTCCTATTATTATATAGTCGAATCGCATTTTCCGTATTTGTTTCTAAGGTATTCGGCCTGGGCCATCTGCTCTCCCCAGCATACAGGGACGATGCCGGTCCAGCGCTCCTGAAGGAATTCTTTCTTGAGTGCGGCGGCCAGTTCCCCGGCTCCGCTTTCGGATGAGAGTTTTTCTGCGATGAGAATTTCTGCCAGAACCATGGCAGCCTTGTCCAGACAGCAGGAACTCTGGCAAGGGCCCATTCCCACTCGGGTGCGGCGGCGCAAATCGTCCAAAGTCCTTACACCCAATTCTTTGACAGCGTATTCTATTTCGGCCCGGCCCACCATTTCACATTCGCAGACCAGTTCATTGCCCTTGCCTTCGAAACTCATTCTGTTCACTTCGCTGCCCTCGCGTTTTTCGGCGGCCTTCATCACAAGGCTGCTGCATTTTGTCTTTGCATTGTCCGATCCCGGAAGCGGGAGCTCTGCAGTGCGGCAAGGCTTGTCTATGCTGAGTTTTTTGCATACCAGGTCTGCAGTCATCTCAGCCATAAGGCGATAGGAGGTGAGCTTGCCTCCAGTGATGCTTATGAATCCGCGCACTCCGTCACGGCTGCTGTGGTCGAGAAGCACAATTCCGCGGCTTACGCTGCGTCCGCTCGGGTCGGAATCGTCCGATACCAGAGGACGTACTCCGGCGTAGGCGCGGATGATGCGGGTGTTGCGCAGCGACGGTACCAATTTGGCACCTTCGTTGAGCAGGAGCTCCACTTCCGCGCGGCTCACGCTCATCCGGTCGCACTGCTCGAAAGGCACCTTGTCCGATGTGGTTCCTATCACGCTAACCACCTCTCCCGGCACCAGGATGTCGGCGTTGCCCGGTTTGCGGCAGCGGTTGATTACCATGTTGCAGACTCTGTGGCCGAAGACCAGCAGCGCGCCCTTCGACGGCAGCATTGAAATCTCCACGCCAGCCATCCGGGCAATGTGCGCGCCCCAGATTCCGGCGGCGTTGATTACGTAGTGGGAGTGTATCTTCCGGATTTCGCCAGTGCTCATATCCTTGATTTTCACGCCCATAACGGTCACGTTCTCCTTTATGAGGTCCAGCACTTCGCAGCGGGTGAGGATGTCGGCTCCGTGGAGTCTTGCATCGAGGATATTGGCCGATACCAGCCTGAAAGGGTCCACGGCGGCATCGGGCACCTTCACTGCTCCCGTGAGCTCGGGGTTGATGTTGGGCTCGAGCGCAAGGGCCTGTGCCGGGCTCAGAACTTGGGTCCTGATGCCGGCCTTTCCGCACTGCTCCACGAAATTGTCCCTGTAGGCCGGGTCGTCTTCGGGCAGGGAGATGAAAAGCCCTTCCGTCTGCTCAATGCAGTGGGCGGCCACTCTGCGGAGGATGAGGTTCTCCTTGATGCACTCCCGGGCCGATTCCGAATCGTTCACGGCGTATCTGGCCCCGCTGTGCAGGAGTCCGTGGTTGCGGCCCGATGCGCCTTCGCTTATGTCCGCGCGCTCCACCAGCAGGGTTCTCAGACCTCTGATGGCGCAGTCGCGGGCCACTCCTGCTCCGGTGATTCCGCCACCGATGACAATAACATCGTAATCTTTCATAAAAGTGTGTGCTTACTTTATCCTGAATGGAGCATCGTCGTAAAGAATGAAGCGCTTGGCCTTGCGGATGTACTTCTGTTCTTCGGCTTTTATGTGCTCCTGAACTATGTCGAAACTTATTCCGCCTTTGAGATATTCGCTCAGTACCGGATCGGCCACTTTCACAAACAGCTGCTCAAAGAGCTCGAAGCGGGAGTAGCGCTCGCGGAAATAGCCCATAAGCTCAAGCGTGTGCAGCAGGCTGTGGTACTGGGCCTGCGGCTTGAGGATGATCTGGTAGCCCTCGCAACGCTCGTTCTTGTAGCGGCCGGCCGACGGGATGAAACTGCAGGGCCGCATTATCACGCCTTCGGGGCATGGGAGCTTGTCGGCATCGCCGTTCTTTATCCATGGCGCGCCGATGCATTCGTATGGCCTGGCCGTGCCTATGGCGGGGCTTATGCTGCTGTTGTTCCAGAGCCCGCCGCCGCTGTACATAAGGGCGGAGAACATTCCCGGCAGGTCCGATGAAGGGGCTATCACCCAAGGCATTATGTCCAGGCGGGAGCGGTTGCAGTCGGCCGAAATAACGTGCAGAGGGAACTGGGCGTTGATTTCGTTGCAGTAAAGGTTGCAGAGTTCCGCCAGGCTGAGGCCGTGCCTGTGGGCCACTTTGGGAGTCCAGATGTCCGATTCTATTGCCGGCATGCTGCCTTCCACAATCCTGCCTATGGGATTGTAATGGTCTATGATGTAGATGGCAGGGCCGTCTTCCATTCTGGCCCTGGTGCTGAGCAGCCTCATCACGTCGCGGGTGTAGTTGAAGTAGCGCACTCCGACATCCTGGATTTCCACTACGATGGCATCGAGACCCTCCATCTGTTCCTGGGAAAATTCTATGTGGCTGGTCTGAGGGTCCAGCTCGCCCTGGGCAGGGAGAAAAAGGGCGGCGAGGTTGCCCCGCTGCTTGAAAATCTCCCATACATAGCGCTGCTTTGCGGTGTCGAAGCTGTTCTGCGTGCAGAAACAGCCCACCTGGCCCTGAAGCAGGCTTTTGTCGAGCTGGTCCTCAATCGGGCTGGTCCGGAAGGAAAACATTATTCTGCCATTATTTTCTTTGCAAGTTCAACTACCTCGTTGCCAAGGGCTTCGGCCTCTTCACAACTTGGAGCTTCGCTATAAACGCGGATGATAGGTTCGGTGTTGCTCTTTCTGAGATGAACCCATTTGCGCTCGGCCTCAAAATCGATTTTCACACCGTCGATGGTGTTGATCTTCTCGTTTTTGAAGTGCTCCTTGAGCTGGTTGAGTATGCTGTCGATGATGGAGTTGTCTGAAAGGTCAATCCTGTTCTTGGCAATGTGATATTGAGGAAGGCTTGCCTTGAGCTCGCTTGCAGTGCATTTCTTGTGGGCAAGATGGCTGAGGAAGAGGGCGGTTCCCACCATTGCGTCACGTCCGCAGTGGGAGGCAGGGTAGATCACTCCTCCGTTGCCTTCGCCGCCGATAAGGGCCTTGACCTCGTGCATTTTGGTGGTAACGTTGACTTCTCCTACGGCTGCTGCGTAATATGTGCCTCCGTGTTTTTCAGTAACGTCCCTGAGGGCGCGGCTGGAAGAGAGGTTGGAAACCGTATTTCTTGGGCTTACTCCCTGTTTTTCAGCTCTTTCGAGAAGATAATCGGCAACGCTTACGAGGGTGTATTCCTCCACAAAAGGCTCGCCGTTCTCGCAGATGAAGGCCAGACGGTCCACGTCCGGGTCCACGCTGATTCCGAGAGCTGCGCCATTGTCAACCACAGCTTTGCTCAAGTCCACAAGGTTCTTTGGCAGCGGTTCAGGATTGTGGGCAAAGTCGCCGGTAGGCTCTCCGTTGAGAGTAATGCATTTGACACCCAGTCTTTCGAGAAGTCTTGGCATGATGATGCTTCCCACGGAGTTGATGGCGTCGAGAGCCACGGTGAAATGGGCTTCGCGGATGGCAGGGGCATCAACAGCTTCGAGTGCAAGGACTGCATCGATATGCTGGTCGGTGAAGTCGTGCTCTTCGATATGGCCGAGCTCATCGACCGGAGCAAAGCCGAAATCCTCCCTCTCGGCAAGCTCGAGGATTTCCTGTCCCTGGGCTGCAGTGAGGAACTCTCCCTCCTCGTTGAGGAGCTTGAGGGCGTTCCACTGGCGCGGGTTGTGAGAAGCAGTGATGATTATTCCGCCGTCGGCATCGGCGAACTTTACTGCAAGTTCGGTGGTAGGGGTGCTGGCAAAGCCGGCTTTTACCACGTCCACTCCGCAGGCTACAAGGGTGCCGCATACCAGCTGCTCAACCATTTCGCCGCTCAGACGGGCGTCGCGTCCTACTACTATCTTGTACTTGCTCCCGTTGCTTTGGGGCTTGCGTCCAGGGAGTGTGGCGCAATATGCATAGGTGAATTTAACTATGTCCACAGGGGTGAGGCCTTCGCCTGCAGGGCCGCCGATGGTACCACGGATGCCCGAAATAGATTTGATTAGTGTCATAACACACAAAAATACTAAATTATGTTCAATTATACACATTTTTTGCTTTTTCGTAATTAAATCTCTATATTTGCACGATTTTTTAAAACACTAGTGTAAATATGAAAACAGGAATCCATCCCGAAACCTACCGACTTGTAGCTTTCAAGGATATGTCGAATGGTGATGTGTTCATCACCCGCTCTTGCGCAAACACAAAGGAGACCATCGTTGTAGATGGCGTTGAGTACCCGGTAATCAAGGTCGAGATTTCCAACACCTCCCACCCTTACTACACCGGCAAAACCAAGATTGTCGATACCGCAGGACGCGTCGATCAGTTCTACCAGCGTTACAAGTCAAGAAAGAAGTAATACTTCTCTCAAGGTATATGGAGGCAGGCGTTCAGCCTGCCTTTATTTCTTCAATACGAAGCCAATATGAACAGAAAGAATTTCAGAATCCTCCTTCCGGTCCTTCTCCTTATGGCCGGACAGGCCCTTTGTGCCCGTGAAAAGAAGATCCAGATTGTAACAACGGGAGATGTTCACGGCTGCTTTTTCGACGACACCTACACCTCTTCCCGCAAGAAGAACTCCCTCATGTCGGTGAAGTGCTATGTGGACAGTCTCAGGCAGGCCTGCGGCAGCGAAAATGTGCTGCTTCTCGACGCCGGAGACATCCTTCAGGGCGACAATGCCTCCTACTATTACAATTTTGTGGATACTGAAAGCGAACACGTCTATCCCCGCATTGCAGCCTGTATGGGCTACGATGCCGTGACCTTGGGCAACCACGACATCGAGACCGGACACGCCGTGTATGACAGGGTTACAGCCCAACTCCAGGCGAGAGGAATACCTGTTCTGGCCGGAAATATCGTCAATGAGGCCGACGGCAGCGCCTATCTGCCTTCCTGGACCCTGATTAAAAAAAGTGGAAAGAAAATCGCTGTTCTGGGCTTTGACAATGCCAATATCAAGAGCTGGCTGCCTGAATATCTCTGGACCGGACTCGATTTCCTCAGCCTTACGGACTGTGTGCAGGAAAAGGTGGACGAGGTGCGCAGGCAGTGCCGGCCCGATCTGGTGATTGTGGTGGTGCACAGCGGCTCGGGCAAGGGTGACGGAAGCCAGCTCGAGAACCAGGCCCTGGACCTTCTCTATTCCCTCAAGGGCGTGGATGTGATAGTGGGGGCCCACGACCACAGGTCCTATGTGGAGCGCCATGGCGACTGCGTCTATGTGAACGGCGGTGCCAGGGCTGCAGCAGTGGGTAGGGTTGAGGTAAGTTTTTCCCGCAAGGGCAAGAGCCTCGACGCCTATGTCCACAAACTCGACAAGAACAAGGTCGATGCCGAAATGAAGGAAGCTTTTGCCCCTGATGTAGAGGCTGTTACGGCCTATACACTGCAGGAGGTGGGAAAAGTCGAACTGCCTTTGCTTTCAAGGGAATCGTTCAAGGGAATGTGCCCTTACATCAATCTCATCCACAGCGTCCAACTTTCAGTGGAAGGAGCCCGGCTTTCCTTTGCCGCTCCTCTCAATGCCAATACCCGCATTGCTGCAGGTTCTGTGAAAGTCAACGATCTTTTCTCTATATATCCTTTTGAGAACCAGCTCTTTGTAATGAGGATGAGCGGCCGCGAAATCAAGAATTATCTGGAATACTCCTACTCCCTCTGGCTGAGCGAGGACTCTTCGGAACACATTCTCAATATCCAGAACCGTTCCGATGAAAGGAGTGGAGCAGAAAGGTGGTCTTTCAGGGAGGCATCGTACAATTTCGACTCCTGCGCCGGACTCATCTACAACGTGAACATCGACGCTCCTGCAGGCAGCAGGATTGAGATTATCTCCCTTGCCGACGGCACTCCTTTCGAGCCCGATACCTTCTATAATGTTGCAATGACTTCCTATCGTGCAACAGGAGGCGGAGAACTTATGCAGAAGGGGGCC
The DNA here is from genome assembly GCA_946055165.1 of uncultured Bacteroidales bacterium. Classification (GTDB taxonomy): domain Bacteria; phylum Bacteroidota; class Bacteroidia; order Bacteroidales; family UBA932; genus Cryptobacteroides. The sequence continues at coordinate 28,815 of CAMGFA010000019.1, read as the reverse complement.
GGGCTGGACCATCCTGTTCTCGAGGAGAGGGTTGTGGCCCGCTATCCGGAAATCCGCGAACTCATAAGGGCCCTGCTGCTGGAAAAGGGCAGTATAGGGGAGGCCGATATCAACGATTGCAGCCGTCTTGGCGAATGGCATTTTGTGCCGCGGGAAAAGGCGGAGCGACTGCTCGAAGAGGACTACAAAAAAATGTGGGGCGAATAGCCTCACATTTTTTATTGTTTGTGTTTCAGGGCAGCTGCCACGAAGGCTTTGAAGATTGGCTGAGGATGCTCAGGCGTGCTCTTGAACTCCGGATGGAACTGCACTCCCACGAAGAAGGGGTGTGAAGGAAGTTCCACCACTTCCACCAGGCCTGTCTGCGGATTGCGTCCGGTTGCCACCAGTCCCGCCTTCTCGAATTCCGGCAGATAGCTGGAGTTGAATTCGTAGCGGTGCCTATGCCTTTCGCTTATGATTTCGCTTCCGTAGATGCTGTGGATGAGGCTGCCTTTCTCGAGCTTGCACTCATAGGCTCCCAGCCTCATTGTTCCGCCCTTTATGGTGGTGGATTTCTGGTCTTCCATAAGGTCGATCACAGGGAAGTCTGTTTTAGGGTCTTCTTCGGACGATGCGGCCGTGCTGTAGCCCAGTACGTTGCGGGCGAACTCCACTACGCACATCTGCATTCCGAGGCAGATGCCGAAGAAAGGGATGCCCTGCTCGCGGGCGTATTTTACTGCCAGGATTTTGCCTTCGAGACCTCTTACTCCGAAACCCGGCGCCACAAGTATGCCGCTCATTCCGCCAAGTTTTTCAGCTATGTTCTGTTCGCTGAGCTTTTCGGAGGAGATGGTATGGACATGGACCTTGCACTCGTTGGCGGCTCCGGCATGAACGAAACTTTCGAGAATGGACTTGTAGGCATCCTGCAGCTCCACGTATTTGCCCACCAGGGCAATGTCCACCTCTTTTTTCGGGTTCTCGAGTTTGTTGATGAACTCAATCCATGAGCTGAGTTCAGGTTCGGGCAGATTCTCGATATGCAGATGTTTCGCTACAAGTTCGTCGAGTTTTTCCTCCTGCATGCGGAGAGGAACCTTGTAGATGCTGTTTTCGTCCATGGACTGAATTACGTGTCCCGGTTTTACGTTGCAGAACTGGGCCACTTTGCGGCGTATGTCGGCTCCCAGAGGGTGCTCTGTGCGGCAGACAATGATGTCGGGATGTACACCCGACTGCTGGAGCAGCTGCACGGAGTGCTGGGTAGGCTTGGTCTTGAGTTCTTTCGCTGCACTCAGGAAGGGTACCAGAGTGAGGTGAATGGTCATGCAGTCCTCTTCAGGAAGTTCCCACTGTAACTGGCGCACGGCCTCCACGAAAGGCTGGGACTCCATATCGCCCACGGTGCCTCCAATTTCGGTAATTATGATGTCGAACTTTCCGCTTTTGCCCAAAAGCAGCATGCGGCGTTTGATTTCGTCGGTAATGTGCGGGATAATCTGCACCGTCTTGCCAAGATAGGCGCCTTCGCGCTCCTTGGTGATCACGGTATTGTAGATTTTGCCCGTGGTCACATTGTTTGCCTTGGAAGTGCTCACTCCCAAAAAGCGCTCATAGTGTCCGAGGTCGAGGTCGGTTTCTGCGCCGTCGTCGGTAACATAGCACTCGCCGTGCTCGTAAGGGTTGAGCGTTCCGGGGTCTATGTTGAGGTAGGGGTCGAATTTCTGAATGGTAACTCTCAGACCCCTTGCCTGAAGCAGTTTGGCAAGAGAGGCTGCAATAATTCCCTTTCCCAGGGAGGAGGCCACGCCTCCGGTAACGAAGATATATTTTGTATTCATTGTCTTGTGATGTCTATATACCGAGCAGTTTGTTTCTGCTGAGCAGGCAGTCGCCTATTCCGCCGGCCTTGAGTCCCAGAGTGGAAAGCACGAATTTGGTATCGGAACTTACCCTCGAGAGGGAGTAGCGGTTTACGGCCGTTTTGATAGGGAGCATAAGATAGTCCTTGCCCACGATGAGCCTTCCGCCTATAACCACGAGGCTCGGATTGAAGATGTTGATTACGCCTGCAATGCCCTGTCCCAAGGTGGCTCCAATGTTTTCAATGCCTTCGATTGCAAGCACGTCTTCCTCAATCACGGCGGTGAGAATGTCGTCGAGGGATATATCGCCCTGCTCCTCGTAGATGGAGGCGAGGCTTGATTTGCGCCCCTTCTTGAGTTTGTCCACTATGATTCGGTGCAAGGCCCAGCCGGAGGCTCCCGTTTCAAGGCAGCCCACCTTGCCGCAGCGGCAGATTATATTGTTGTCGAGAGTAGGGAAGTGGCCGATTTCTCCGGAAAAACCGCTTTTTCCGTAGTAGAGCTTGCCGTCTAGAATCATTCCCATTCCCAGACCCCAGGAAAGGTTGATGAAAATCATGTCCTCTCCGCTTTTGCGGCCCAGATTCACATATTCTCCGTAGGCCATTGCCCTGGAATCGTTTTCTATGTTCACCGGAACGCCAAGCTGTTGCTCGAAAAGGTCTTTCATCGGAATGTCATCGCTCACGAAGTAGGTGAGGGAATAGCCCTTCTCCGGATTCACGCGCCCGCTCAGGCTCACGCCCACTCCGAGTACCTGCTCCCAGTCTATTCCTTTGGATGCAACGGCGTCCTTTATGCAAACACACATCTTTTTGAAGGAATCGGCATTGGCTTCGAGCACGAAAGGAATGTCCTGGATGAAATGCACCAGGTCTCCTTTGAAGTCGCAGATGGCAATGTGGAAGTGCTGGCGGCTTACATCCACGCCTACGAGGTAACCGGCTTTAGGGTTGAGGCCGAAGGTTGTGGGCCTGCGCCCGCCCCTGGTGTCCACCTTGCCTTCGTCCTGGAGGAGGCCTTCGTCCATCATTTCCCCAATCAGTTTGGTGACTGTAGGCACTGAAGTGGAAAGTTCCTTGGAGAAGTCTGCAATGCTGAAGGTGTCGTGCTTAATACAGAGGCGGAGAATTTGTTTTTTCAATAGGGTATTTTTTCCCTCGTCGTTCAAAAATGTTCTCATTTGCATTCTCAATAAATATCGGCTTAGTCTTTATACGGATACAAATTTATAAAAATAATTGCGTATATTTGAGGGTTGTTTAGAAATTTTTATAAATTTTTTAAGAATGACACCCCTAAAAGTAAGAAAACTCATTAAGAAGCATGGGAGAATGGGTATGAAGGCCAAACTGTACTGCAGTTTCGGAGCCATTGCCGTTGTACTTCTTGCTTCCAGCCTCATCTCAGTGTGGCAGTACAAGAAAATGAGCAACTATATGTCCTCGCTTATCTCGCAGGACGTGAACTGCATCAATATGGCCAAGCAGCTGTCCGACCTTGCCAACGAATACAATCTCGACATTCTCGCCCTTATCGGCGACGGCAGCCTCAAGACCCTGCCTCCCTTCGATGCCGGCGGCTTCGTGGACCGTTGCGACAGCCTCAGGAACGTGATTTCCACCAACTCTTTCCTGCCTTTGGCCGATTCCGTAGAGCAGTCCTATTCTGCCTATATGCTCACTTCGCTCGAACTGCAGGAGGTGGTGGAATCGGACTTCATAGACACCCACGAGTGGTACTTCAACCGTTTGCAGCCTTTCTACAACCGCCTGCGCAGCGATCTCGAAGCTCTGGTGGATTCGCTCTACTCCCATCTCGACAAGCATTCCAAAGATTTCGACAGCGGTTTCTACCGCAGTATCATACCTTCCTCGCTTTCCGTTGCAGTGGCCCTGCTGCTTGTGCTGATGCTGATGTTCTTCATCATCTCATATTACGTGAAGCCTATTGACTCCATGTCAAAGGCTTTGCGCTCCTACCGTTCTTTCAACAGGCAGTACAATGTGAATTTTGAGGGAGACGACCAACTTTCCGCCATCAACGAAGGGGTCAAGGAACTCTGTGAGGAGAACTCCCAGTTGAGAAAGCGTATTCTCCAATCCAGAAAAGACAACAATGCCTCTTAGATACTGCGATACCGATTACTATAAGGCCTTCACAAGCAGTTTTGCCTACGAACCCACTTCGTGTCAGGACAGGCTCTTCCATTCTCTGGCTTCATTCCTGAGCGGGGACGACGGGGACATCTTCGTGGTGAACGGCTATGCCGGAACGGGCAAGACTTCGGCCCTCTCGGCAGTAATCAACGCACTTCTGAAAATGCGCTTCTCCTGCGTTCTGCTGGCACCTACCGGCCGCGCCGCCAAGGTGCTGAGCCGTATGTCCGGGCAGAAGGCAATTACCATACACAAAGGCATTTACCGCCAGAAAGGGGTGGGCGACAACGGCTGGGGGCAGTTCACTCTGGCGCCGAACAAGGCCCGCCACAGCCTCTTCGTCGTGGACGAGGCCTCGCTCATAGGCATTTCCGAGAACAGGGACGATTCCCACTTCGGCAGCGGCAATCTGCTGGAGGACCTGGTGAGCTTTGTGCGCAGCGGGGACGACTGCCGTCTGGTGCTGCTCGGCGACTCGGCCCAGCTTCCGCCAGTGGGAATGGACAGCAGTCCGGCCCTCAATCCGTATTTTATGGAGTTCTTCGGCGGGGTGAGCTACGAAACCCTGGACACTGTGGTTCGTCAGGCTGCCGAATCGGGCATACTCCAGAACGCCACTTACCTCAGGCGCAATCTCGAGGCCGATTCTCTCAAACTGCGCTGCAAGGGCTTTCCCGATATGGAGCGTCTGCGCGGTGATGAACTCATCGACGCTCTCGTAAACGCCTACGACACCTATGGGGAAGACGAGACCATTGTGCTCTGCCGCTCCAACAAGAGGGCCATACGCTACAATATGGGCATACGCTCTATGGTTCAGTACAAGGAAGAAAGGCTGCTCAGGGGCGATAAGCTTATGATAGTCAAGAACTGCTACCAGTTCCTTCCGGAGGAATCGTCCATGGACTATATGGCGAACGGAGATGTGGCCGAGCTTGTGAAGATAGGGGATTATGAGCAGCGCTACGGGCTCAATTTCGCCCAGGCCAAGCTGCGTTTTCCGGACTACGACGACCTTGTGGTCGATGCCAAAATCTGCCTCGATACGCTCGAGAGCGAATCGGCCGCCCTCACTGCCGAGCAGCACAATGCCCTATACGAAGGGGTGAGCGCCGACTACTCGCACATCGGAAACAAGCGCAAACGCTACAGTATGGTCAGGGAGGACCCTTATTATAACGCACTGCAAATCAAGTATGCACAGGCGGTGACCTGCCACAAGGCCCAGGGCGGCCAGTGGGACTGCGTTTTCATAGACTGTCCTTTCTGGGCCGACGAATTCACCTCCGAGGATTTCAAGTGGCTCTATACCGCTTTCAGCCGCGCAGTGAAAAAAGTATATCTGGTCAACTTTCCGGACCGTTATTTTGTTGATTGATTATGAGAAAAATAAATATCATTGTCTGCCTGACTCTCCTTTTTCCTCTGTTTTTGGGAGCGGAGGAGGTCAACGCAACTTTTTCGCCCGATTCTTCCAAGGTGGCCTTTACCGACGGAAACCACAATCTCTTTGTCCGCAATGCAGATGGCTCAGATTTGCGGCAGCTCACTTTCGACGGCAGCGCAACTGTTCTCAACGGCTATGCCTCCTGGGTCTATTATGAAGAGATTTTCGGCCGTCCCAGCAAGTACAGGGCTTTCTGGTGGAGTCCCGATTCACAATCCATAGCCTTTTACCGATTCGACAATTCCGAAGTTCCGCTTTTTCCCATCTATTCTCCTTTCAACAAGGAAGATGGTGCTCTTCAGGGGCTGGGCGGAAGCCTGAACAATACCCGTTATCCCAAAGCCGGGCAGCACAATCCCGAGGTCAAGGTGGGTATAGTTTCTCTGGACAGCCCTTCCGGGATTGTCTGGGCCGATTTCGACCCTTCACAGGACCAGTATTTCGGCACTCCGTTCTGGGGAGCGGACAGCCGCAGGCTCTTTGTGCAGTGGATGCCGAGAGTGCAGCAGAAGCTGGAGCTTTATGAGGTCGATGCCAAAAGCGGCAGCAAGAGAAGCATTTACACGGAGACAAGCCCGACCTGGGTTTCCTGGATGGAGGATATGCTCTTTACCGACAAGGGCCTTTATATGGCAAGGGATTTCCAGAGCGGCTGGCAACAGATCTATTTCCTTTCCTACGATGGCAAAAGTTTCAAGCAGCTTACTTCGGGACCGAACTGGAGGGTGAATCTTCTGGATATCGACCCGCAGGGCAGGGTGTATTTTACTGCTCATCGCGATAACCGTCTGCATTCCTGCCTCTACAGGCTTGGCCGCAAGGGCCGAATCGAAAGGCTTAGCGTGTTGGAGGAAAATGCCGCCAATGTGCAGTTTTCGGCCGATTTCAAGAGCTTTGAAGTGGACCACAGCAATATCAATACCCCTGTAAGGCGTTTCCGCTACAGGACTGGCAGTCTCGACAGGGAGCAGATCAGTCTCTGCAACAAGCCGGAACAGCCTTGCCCTTATTACGAAATTATCTGGCTCACTCTCGAAGACGGACTCAAGGTTCCGGCAACAGTGGCTCTTCCGAAGGATTTCGATCCTTCCCGCAAATATCCTCTTGTAATGGAAATCTACGGCGGTCCCGATACCCCTTATGTGAGGGACTATTACCGCAGGCCTTCCGCCAGAGCCTCGTGGTACTACGAAAATGGCATAATCAAGGTGACTGCGGACACCCGTGCTGCAGGCCACAACGGCCGCGCCGGTCTGGATTTGGTTTACAGGGATGTGGTCAGCGTGCCTGTGGCAGACTGCCTTGCCTGGGCAAAGTATTTTGCATCTCTGGACTATGTGGATGCTTCGAGAATGGGAGTGGAAGGATTTTCCTTTGGCGGCACGATGACTGCAATGCTGGTGATGAACCATCCCGAATACTTCCGCTGCGGCATTGCCGGCGGGGGAGTATATGACTGGCATCTTTACGACAGCCACTACACTGAACGCTTTATGGACACGCCCCAGCGCAATCCGGAAGGCTATGAGAAGGCATCGGCCATAAACTATGCCGGCAATTACGACTGCACCCGCAGCTATCTCAAGCTCACCCACGGCACAGGTGACGACAATGTTCACCTGCAGAACACCCTGCTTATGATGGATGCGCTTCAGAACAGGGGACAGCAGTTCGAACTTATGCTCTACCCCGACGGGATGCACGGCTATCGCGGCAGGCAGGCAGAGCACGATCTGCAGGCCGATATTATATTTTGGACTAATCATTTAATAAATAATTGACATTATGGCTAATTTTAGAGAAGTCGCACAATCCTGGCTTGCGCCGGAATTCGACGAAAACACAAGAAATCAGGTCCAGGCACTTCTGGACGGCAACCCTGTGGAGTTGGAGGATGCTTTCTACCGCAATCTTGAGTTCGGTACGGGAGGTCTTCGCGGAATTATGGGTGTGGGTACAAACAGAATGAATGTCTATACCGTTGCCATGGCCACCCAGGGTCTTGCAAACTACATCATTAGCAATGTTAAGGATGAGAAACTTAGCGTCTGTATCTCCTACGACAGCCGCAACAACAGCCGCGAGTTTGCCCGAATCAGTTCGGAAGTGCTGAGCGCCAACGGAATAGATGTCTTCCTTTTCGACGACATCCGTCCTACTCCTGAACTGAGCTACAGCATCCGTCTCAAGGGTGCCACCGCCGGAATAATGGTAACCGCATCGCACAATCCGAAGGAGTACAACGGCTACAAAGTGTTCTGGAACGACGGTGGACAGATTACCTCCCCTGTGGACAAGGACATCGTTGCCGAGGTAAACAAAATTGCTTCCCCTTCACAGGTGAAGTTCAAGGCCGAAGGCAAGGCAGGTTCCATCACCATGATGGGCAAGGAGGAGGATGAGGCTTACCTGCACGACATACTCTCACTCTGTCTGGGCAAGGGCATCAATGAAAAGCACTCCGACATCAAAATTGTCTATACTCCTCTGCACGGCTGCGGAGTACGTCTCGTTCCCGAGACTCTCGCTCGTTTGGGCTTCAAGAATATTATCCACGTTCCGGAGCAGGACATATCCGACGGCAATTTCCCTACAGTGATGTCGCCTAACCCTGAAGAGCCTTCAGCTCTCAAGATGGCCATAGAAAAAGCCGACGAGTGCGGTGCCGACCTTGTGATTGCCACCGACCCCGATGCCGACCGTATGGGCATTGCAGTGCGTGATTCCGAGGGCAAGCTGGTGCTTTTCAACGGCAACCAGACCGCTTCCCTCATGACATATTACATCCTTTCCCGCAGAAAGGAGCTCGGCCTCCTCAAGGGAGAGCAGTACTGCGTGAAGACTATCGTTACCACCGAGCTCATCCGCGAAATCTGCGAGAGCTTCGGCCTGCCTGTTTACAATGTGCTCACCGGTTTCAAGTACATTGCCGAGGTTGTGAAGCGCAATGAAGGCAAGGCAGAGTTCATCTGCGGCGGTGAGGAGAGCTACGGCTTCAATGTGGGCCAGTTCGTAAGGGACAAGGATGCCCAGATTGCTGCTGCAATGGTGGCCGAGACCTATGCCTGGGCAGCCGAGCAGGGTTTGAGCCTCTATGAACTCATGCAGAAGATTTACCGCGAGTACGGCTATCGCAAGGAAGGTCTTGTGAGCCTTGTTCGCAAGGGCAAGGCAGGCGCCGAAGAGATTACTGCCATTATGGCAAATCTACGCAACAATCCTCCTAAGGAGCTGTGCGGCAGCCCTGTATGCAAGGTTGTGGATTACCTCGACACCGAAGCCACAGGCCAGCCTAAGAGCAACGTGCTCCAGTTCTTCGACGAGGCGGGAGATGTTGTGAGCGTGCGTCCGAGCGGCACCGAACCTAAGATCAAGTTCTATTTCGGAGCCAAGGGCGACGATGCCGATGCCAAGATTGCAAGCCTCAAGGCTCAGTTCGCTCTGTAGCCTTCAGAAAAGGGCATATACTTCCAAGCGCGCATTCCTTGCACAGGGGTGCGCGCGATTTGCATACATAGCGTCCGTGGAGTATGAGCCAGTGGTGGGCGGTGGCTCTCATTTCGCGCGGAATGTGCTTCTCGAGGTCCTTTTCCACGGCTTCGGGAGTTTTGCCTTTGCTCAGGCCCAGACGGTGTGAAACCCTGAATACGTGGGTGTCCACGGCAATCACCGGTTCCTGATAGATGATGCTTGCCACCACATTGGCGGTCTTGCGGCCCACTCCCGGAAGTTCCATCAGCTCTTCAATCGACGACGGAACCTCGCCTTCGTGTTTGTCCACAAGCATTTTGGCCATGCCGCTCAGATGGGCTGCCTTGGAGTTGGGGTAGGAGATGGAGGCAATTACAGAACGTATTTCCTCTACCGATGCGGCCGCAAGGGCCTTGGCATCGGGCCATTTTTGAAATAGCAGGGGAGTTACCATATTCACCCTTTTGTCTGTGCACTGGGCCGAAAGCATTACGGCACAGAGCAGTTCGAAAGGACTGCTGAAATTGAGCTCGGACTTGGCCTGGGGCATTTCGCGGCTGAAGTAGCCGATGAGGAAATTATAGCGCTGTTGCAGAGTCGGCATTGTTTTCCACTTTTGTGCAACTCTCCTTTTCGCAGACATAGACTGTGGCAGGGTAGCGCGAGAGGATGGTCCTGTCGTGGGTTATCATTGCTATGGCAGTGCCTTCCTCGCGGTTGAGGCGCAGGAAGAGCTGCATTATTCCGTCGGCTGTTTCGGTGTCCAGATTGCCGGTCGGTTCATCGGCCAGAATGAGTTCGGGGGAGTTGAGCAGGGCCCTGGCAATGCATATGCGCTGCTGCTCGCCGCCGGAAAGCTGCTGGGGAGTCCTGTGCGATTTGGTGCTCATCCCCACCTGCTCCAGAACTTCGGTGATTTTCTCCTCTATCCGTTTGGAGTCCTTCCAGCCTGTGGCCTTGAGCACAAACTCGAGATTGTCGTGCACATTGCGGTCTTTGAGCAGTTGCAGGTCCTGAAATACCACACCCACCTTGCGGCGCAGCTTGGCAATGTCTTTGCTGCGAATTTCTTCGATTTTCTGCCCGCACACGCTCACACTGCCTCCGAGCGGCAGGTTTTCTGCAATGAAAGTGCGGAAGATGGAGGTTTTGCCTGTGCCGACCTTCCCGGTGATGTAAATGAAATCACCCTTGTCAATGTCCATATTGAGGTCATAAACCACTATGTTCTCCCCGTTGGAGATATCGGCGTGTCTGGCGGAAACAATCATAATATTTTTTGCTTGTCAACTTACAAAGATAGCGTTTAATTTAGTAAATTTGTAAAATTTGAGTAAAATTGATTTTATGAAGCACAAAATAGTATTTGCCATTGCGGCCCTGCTCTTCTGCACCGGCCTTGCGGCAGACGACAGAAGCGATTTCGAAAGGGCTGTCCAGCTCATGGACCGCGGGATGTACGATGCTGCCGGCGAACTTTTCGCCCGCAACTCCTTGCCTTTGGCTCTTGATTACCAGACTCTTTGCGCGGTCAGAAGCAGGAGCCCCCGGGCAGCGGCCTTAGTGGATATGCTGCCTTCCAAACCCGCCAGCTCCTTGCGCTCCCGCATTCATTTCGAGTGGGGTGCAGTCCTTTTCTCCCGGCAGGAGTACGCTGCTGCCATAGCAGAATTCGACAAGGTAAAAAGGAAGCATCTGGACCAGGCCTCCCTGGCAGAATACTATTACAAGCAGGCTTTTAGCGAGTACAGCCTCAACCCGGCCTCTCCAAAGGCAAGAGAATCCTTCGTCCAGGCCTCCCTCATTCACAGCGAGTATCAGGTGCCATCCTATTTCGCCCTTGCCCAGATGGACTACAGGATAAAGGATTTCAGCCATGCGGCCTCCCGCTATGCCCTCTGTCTTTCCGACGAGCGCTTTGCCGCCCTGAGCGAGTTTTATCTGCTCGACTGCCAGTTTATGCTCAAGAACTACGACTATGTGCTTGAAAAGGGCGAGAGTGTTTACAAATCGGCCACGGAAGAGCGCAAAGCGCACATTGCCAGGATGTTGAGTGAGACATATCTGCTCAAGGGCATGCCGGACAAGGCCAGGCTCTACCTTAACGGCAGCGCCGAGAAGAGCAATTCGGACTATTTCCACGCCGCATCGGTCTATTACGCCGTGGGAGACTACAGGGCCGCCATAAGCAACTTCGACAAGATGAGCGTCAAGACCGATTCCCTCGCGCAGATTGCCAGCTACCAGAAGGCCTATTCCTACATCAAACTCAACAACAAGGTGCAGGCTATGGCAGCTTTCAAGAACGCTTCGGAGCTTTCCTACGATGCTGCAATCAAGGAAGATGCCTTCTTCAATTACGCCCTCCTGAGCTTCGACCTCAATTCCGACGATTCCGTGTTCATGTCCTATATCGAGCGCTACGGCCTGAGTTACAAGGGCGAGATGATTTACGATTATCTGGCACTCTCCGCCCTCAGGCGCAAGGACTGGGCAGCCGCCGTGCAGGCCTATGACAACATAGACGAGCTCAATGCGGACCAGAAGAGCAACTACATCAAGGCCAATTACTTGCGCGCTGCCCAGCTGCTCTCCCACGGCTCCTACACCGCCGCCGTTCCATATCTGCGTGCGGCAGCCTGGTATCTGCCGAAGGACAGCGAGTTCGGCCAGCTCTGCCGCTACACCCTTGCCGATACTTACTACAACACAGACTCCTATGACGATGCTCTGCGCCTCTACAACGAACTCTACAACCTTTCAGCCCTTTCGCAGCGCAAGGAAGGCTATCTCATCCCCTACAACATGGCCTGGTGCCATTTCAAGGCCGGGGATTATGACAAGGCTGCCAAATACTTCGACATCTACCTTTCGTCCGGAAATACCCTTGCAAGGGCCGATGCCCTTCTGCGCAGGGCCGACTGCGATTTCGTCCGCAAGGACTACGATGCCGCAGCAAAGGCCTACGACAGGCTTCTGAAAGCCTACCCGAATCCGGATTTCCTCTATCCTTACTACAATCAGGGAATGGCCTATTACATGACAGGCAACAATGCCAGGCGCATCCAGAGCCTGCAGGTTGTGAAGAAGGCCAGCCCGAAAAGCGAATATTACTGCGAATGCCTTTACGAACTGGGCAGGGCCTATTCCGATGCATCGGACAAAGAAAATGCCCTCTCCTGCTTCGAACTCCTGCACAAAAATGCGGGAAGCACGGAGTTCAAGGCCAAGGCTCTGCTGGGCAAGGGAATGGTGCTTCGCAACAATGCCCAGTACGACCAGGCTCTGGCCTGCTACAAACAGGTGGTTTCGCAGATGCGCGAGAGCAAATGGTGCAACGATGCCCTGCTCTCCATCAAGAGCATCTACACCGCAATGAAGACTCCGGAGAAATATCTGGACTATCTCGAGGCCAACAAACTCAGTCTTGGCCAGAGCTCTGCGGACAAGCAAAATCTCTACTACGATACTGCCGAACAGGTCTTCCTGGCGGGGAACTGGAAGGGCGCGCTCAATTCCTTCAACAAGTACCTCGAGCTCTTCCCGAACGGGCAGCACAATGCCGATGCCCTCTACTACATTGCCGCATCGTACAAGAATCTCGGGCAGAAGGACAAGGCGCGTGACTTCTATGCCAAGGCGATGGAAGGCAATCTCGACAGCTCCTTCAGGGAACTTGCCCTTATGGAATATGCCAATCTGAGCTACTCTCTCGAACATTTCGAAGATGCCTTCAAGGCTTATGACAAACTGTGTGGCAAGGATTATCCTCTCAGCAGCAAGCAGTTGTGCTACCAGGGCGCTATGCGTTCCGCCTTCAGGGCAAAGCTCTTCAACGAAAGCATAGCCGCTGCCGACAACCTGCTCAAATTCAAGGTCGGAGAGGACCTCAAACGCGAGGCTACCTACGTGAAGGCAAAGTCCTATCTCCAGACATCGCGCCGAAGCGAAGCTTTCGAACTTTTGGGCAAACTCATTCAGGAGGCCGATACCCCGGAGGGAGCCGAGAGCTACTATCTCATTATCCAGGCCCGTTTCGACTGGGGCAATTTCGATGGAGTGGAGAACGGCGTTTATGATTTTGCACAGAAGTGCGGCGATCAGTCCTACTGGCTTGCAAAGGCCTACATAGTTCTGGGCGATTCCTTCGCAGCCCGCTCGATGAAAGAACAGGCCATTGCCACCTTCCAGAGCCTGCTCGACGGCTACACTCCTGCCGAGGGCGGCGACGATATCATCCCAAGTGTTCAAGAGAAACTATCCAAAATTCAGTAGAAGATGAGAAAGAAACATATACTTTTGCTATCCTGTCTGGCTGCCTTGCCGCTTTGCGCCCAGAATTTCAATGAGAGCGTGGAAGTGACAAACGAGCTCATCATCGACATGAGCGATGTGCAGCGCAAGACCCTTCCGATAGACCTGCCCGATTCCCTCTCGGATTTCCGTCTGCGTTTCGACTACGCGGTGTTCGAGAAACCGTACAAGGGAGCCTATGAGTTCAGCCCCTACAAGGTCCTGCTCAAGCCTTTGACAAGGGAGGCGGCCAGTCCTTCCTTTGTCCTCAAGGCCGGTGCCGGCAATGCTGCAGAATTCGACCTGCTCTACTCGCCGGACTTCGGCTCTCCTTTCTCCCTTGACATCTACAACGACCTCGATTCCTATTTCGGCCCCTACGCGGGCTTCCGGGGTCAGGAGCTTTCGAACCGTTTCGGCATTGGAGGCAAATACAGCTTCAAGAACAACAGCCTCTCCCTGAATGTGGAAGACAGGAGCATTTTCGTGAACGATGCCTGGAACAGTAATGCCTTTTATAACCGTTTCGGCCTCGAACTCGATTTTGCAAGACACAAATGGCTGCAGGACAATTTACAGCATTTTTATTACGACCTTTCTCTGGCCTGGCACAATGCTGTGCAGTCTGCTTCCCTTCAGGAAAACCGCTTCGATTTCGATGCCGCTCTGGCCTTTCCTTTCCGTCAGAAGAGCAGGCTCAATCTGGACTTCAAGGTTTCCAACACTCTTCTTTCCGGGGAAGTGAACTCGTCGGCATTTGAACTGCATGCCCTTCCTTCGCTGCTCTTCAAGATGGGGGAGGTGAGCCTCAAGGCAGGGGCTGGACTGTCGTATTTTATGCTCAGTTCCGGATCCAAATTCAAAGTCTGGCCCGATGTGCGCCTGGACATCCCTTTCCCTTTAATAAGCCAGAGCTTCTTTGCCGGAGTTGGAGGTGGAGTCAAACTCAACAGTTATTCTTCGCTCAAGGAGGAGTGGAACCATCTTTGCACCGCCTTCACTCCGGGCTCCGATTTCTCCGTGCTGAATTACGAGAAACTCAATGCCTATCTCGGAATGAAGGGCTATATCGACCTTCTCTTCTACGAGTTCAAGACAGGATGGAAGTCTGTGAGCGGGGCGCCGCTCTGGTCCGTCAATGAAGACGCATCGGCTCCGCTGCTGCTGTATGGCCAGTACAAGAGCCCTTATGCCCGGGCCGACCTTCTCTGGCAGGACAGACGCCTGGAACTCTCTGCCAGTCTGTTATGGCAGAAGACGGACATTGCCGGCAATCTCCCGGTCTATGACCTGCCTGCATTCTCATCTTCCTGGAAGGTGATGTACAATCTTATGCAGAGGCTCTATCTGGGTGCGCAGCTGGAGCAGTGCTCGGCCCGGCGTTTCGGACAGGAAAACTCTTCAAGGCCTGAACTCGCTGCCTGGTGGGACCTCGGCCTGTGCACGGAGTGGAGAATGGACGGAAACAAAGCCCTTTGGCTTAGCTGTAAAAATTTGTTAAATAACAAGATAGAACAAGTGCCTTGCATAGTTCGCCGGGGCTGGCTTGTGAGCGGCGGAATATCGCTCATTTTTTGAGAAATTTTTTGTAAATTTGTAGCCCTTTGACAAGGCATTAATTTTTGATATATGATAGAGACAGAAGAAATGAAGAAGGCGGAGGAACAGTATTCCGCAAACAGCATACAAGTGCTTGAGGGTTTGGAGGCAGTGCGCAAACGTCCTTCAATGTATATCGGTGACATTTCCGAAAGGGGACTTCACCATCTGGTCTATGAAGTGGTGGACAACTCCATAGACGAAGCCATGGGAGGCTATTGCGACACCATAGATGTCAACATTCTCGAAGGCAATTCCATACGGGTTACGGACAATGGCCGAGGCATCCCTACCGGTATGCACGAAAAGGAGCACCGCAGTGCCCTTGAAGTGGTGCTCACCGTTCTTCACGCCGGAGGCAAGTTCAGCAAATCCAACTACAAGGTGTCCGGCGGTCTGCACGGCGTGGGTGTATCTTGCGTGAATGCCCTTTCGGACATTCTGGTAGCCGAAGTCTGCCGCGAAGGCAAGATTTTCAAGCAGAGCTATTCCCAAGGCAAGCCTACTTCCGCAGTGGAGGTCGTGGGAGAAACCGAACGTACCGGTACCACCATCACCTTCCATCCGGACCCTACAATCTTCACCCAGACCACCGTTTACAAATACGATACTCTCGCTGCCCGTCTGCGTGAGCTCGCCTACCTCAACAAAGGCGTGAAAATCACCCTCACCGACGAGCGGGAACTCATAGACGAATTCCTCACCGACGAAAACGGCAACAGCAAGCCTACGGGCCGCAAAATTTTCCGCAGCGAGGTCTTCTACTCCAACGAAGGTCTCAAGCAGTTCATCGAATATCTCGATGCCGGTGCCCAGACCCTCATCCCGGACCCTATCTGCGTAACTGCAGACAAGATCATCCCTATCGACATCGCCCTCCAGTACAACAACGGATACAGCGAGAAGATATACTCCTACGTAAACAATATCAACACTATAGAAGGAGGTACCCACCTCCAGGGCTTCAAGATGGGTCTGTCGCGTTCTCTCAAGGCCTATGCCGACAAGAACAACATGCTTTCGAAACTCAAGGACCCTCTCGCTCCGGAAGACTTCCGCGAGGGCCTCACCGCAGTGATTTCCGTGAAGGTGGCCGAGCCTCAGTTCGAAGGCCAGACCAAAACCAAACTCGGCAATCCGGAGGTTACATCGGCCGTATCCCAGGCCACTGCAGCCGCAATGGACATCTATCTTGAGGAGAACCCGAAGCTGGCAAAGACCATAATAGAGAAGATTGTGCTTGCAGCCACAGCCCGCAACGCAGCCCGCAAGGCCAGGGAGATGGTTCAGCGCAAGACCTATATGGGAGGCGCCGGAATGCCCGGCAAACTGGCCGACTGTTCCGAGAACGATCCTGAAAAGTGCGAACTCTTCCTTGTGGAGGGAGATTCCGCAGGCGGAACAGCCAAGCAGGGCCGCAACCGCGAGATCCAGGCCATTCTGCCTTTGAGAGGTAAAATCCTCAATGTGGAGAAAGCTGCAATAGACCGTGCCTTCGATAGCCAGGAAATCCAGAATATCTACACAGCCCTCGGTGTCACTGTGGCCCAGGAAGATGAAAACGGTGAGAAGCATATGGACTTGAGCAAGCTCCGCTATCACAAGGTGATAATCATGACCGATGCCGATGTGGACGGTTCCCATATCGCCTGCCTCATCCTCACCTTCTTCTTCCGCTATATGTTCGACCTTATAAAGAACGGTTATGTATATCTGGCAACTCCGCCTCTCTATCTCGTGAAGAAGGGCAAGGAGGAGATCTACTGCTGGACCGAGGAGCAGCGCGAAGAAGCTGCCGCCAGGCTCGGCAAGGGTAGCGACAAAGGCTACACGGTACAGCGCTACAAAGGTCTCGGTGAAATGTCCGAAACCCAGCTCTGGGAGACTACAATGGACCCGAGCCGCCGCCGTCTGCGCCAGATTACAATAGACAATGCCGCAGAGGCCGAGAGAACATTCTCGATGCTGATGGGCGACGATGTTCCGCCTCGCCGCAAATTCATCGAGGACAATGCACATTACGCAAATATCGACGCATAGTTTATGAAGAAACCATCGTTCTGGCTGAAGGTTCTGCTTCCTTTTGTTCTGGTTTTTGTAGTCCTGCTTCTCTGGGCTCCGAAAAGCTCCCGCTGGGGATACGACTACGCAAAGGGACAGCCCTGGCGTTACGAAACCCTTACGGCCCAGTTCGATTTTCCTCTGCTCAAGACCGATGCCCAGATTGCAAGCGAGCAGGCCGAGCAGATGGCCAATGTCATTCCTTATTACAAGTATTCCCAGGATGTGGTGAGCAGCTCGCTCCATTCCCTGTCCAGGGCACAGCTTCCGGGCGATTCCCTCAAACAGAGCGTCGCAAGGCAGCTGGTGCACATATACGAGAAGGGAGTCATCCCGGAAAGCGTTCCGGATGAGCTCATCTATGTCCAGAGGGACAAGAGGGCCGAGGAATGTCCTTCGTCTGAGGTCTTTACCCTGCACAATGCCAGGATTGCACTCTTTGCCCTTGTGTCGCAGGAGTTTATGAACCTGCAGGTGGACTCCATCTTCAGGGCCGCCAATGTCTATGACATTCTCCAGCCCAATCTCATTTACGACGAACAGCTTACCAACATCATGCACAACCGCGCCGGCGCAAGCATATCGCCTACAATGGGCTATGTGAATGCCGGCAGCATCATAGTGTCGGAAGGGGAAATAGTTACCGCGGAAATAGTCCAGACCCTCGATTCCTACAAGAAGGAGTTCGAGAGTAATGTGGGTACGGACAAGCCTTTGTCCTGGATATATTTCGGCAACGCGCTCGTAATACTGGCCATACTGGTGTGCCTGTATTTTGCCATCTACTTCTCCAATGCAATGATATTCAAGGACTACAACCGTTTCCTTTTTGTCCTTACGGTATTCACCATCATGGCATTGGTGGAACTCACCTTTATCAAGTTCAGTTCCGAGTGGATTTTCCTTTTCCCATTCGCCGTGGGTGCCCTTTATCTGCAGGCCTTCTTCCGCACAAGGGTCATCTATCCGGTCTATATTGTATCGCTGCTGCCGATTCTCATCTATGCCGACAACGGAGCGGCTCTCTTCATGATTTATCTGGTCAGCGGCATCGTGACCCTCTTCGTGTTCAGAAATCTCTCGAAAGGCGTGAAGCAGTTCCTTGCTGCAATGATAAATTTTGCAGTAGTGAGCATCTGCTTCGGAGCCGTGAAACTGCTCGGTCTTGTGCACTACGACTTCCTCCGCACGGAGGCAATGCTCTTCGTCGGCTCCATTCTTGCCGTGGCCCTGCATCCTTTCGTGCTGCTGCTTGAGAGAATCTTCAATCTCGTTTCGAACTCCCGTCTGATGGAGCTGTCGGACACATCGTCCGGAGTGCTCAGAAGCCTTGAACAGAAGGCTCCGGGTACTTTCCAGCACTCGCTTCAGGTGATGAATATAGCATCGGCCGCCGCCCGCGCAATCGGGGCCGACGAATTTCTCGTAAGGGCAGGAGCCCTCTACCACGACATAGGCAAGATGAACAATCCGCAGTGCTTCGTGGAGAACGAATCGCTCGTATCGGCCGACCGTGACGGCAAATACCACGCCGACCTGAGTCCGCTGCAGAGCGCACAGGATATCATCAAGCATATCACCGACGGTATGGAAATAGCCCAGGCCCATTCCATTCCGGCCATAGTATCGGACTTCATCCTCACTCACCACGGCACCACCTGTGTGCAGTATTTCTACGACAAATACATCAAGGAGGGAGGCGATTCCTCACGGAAGGCCGAATTCTGCTACCCGGGCCGCAAGCCTCAGACAAAGGAGCAGGTCATTCTTATGATTGCCGATTCGCTCGAGGCAGCCTCGCGCACGCTCAAGGACTACTCCGCTGAAAGCATCTCCGAACTGGTGGAGAGGATAGTGCGCTACAAGATTGCCGACGGACAGCTCGACGAGAGCGACATAACCATACGTGAGATTAGCACCGTGAAGGCCGTAATCAAGAGCTATCTTGCTCAGATTCACCACGAAAGAGTGAAATATCCAAACAGGAGAATCAAATAAAAAAACAATAGAACAACAGTTATGAAATTAACAAAGAACCAAATCGACAAGCTCAATATCGAGCTCACAATGAACATCGAAGCTGCTGACTACGCTGAGATAGAGAAGAAGAAGTTGAATGATTGCAGGCGTAGGGCCGACTTCAAGGGTTTCCGCAAGGGAAATGTTCCTATGAGCCTGGTTCAGAGAGTTTATGGTCCTCAGGTACTGGCCGATTCCATCAACGAGGTTATCGGCAACGGACTGCAGAAATTTATCGACGACGAGAAACTCAATATCCTTGGTGAGCCGCTTTCAAGCGAGAATCAGAAGGAAGTGGAGTGGAAGAGTGGCAACGACTTCGAATTCGTGTTCGACCTCGGTCTGCGTCCGGAAATCAATGTCGATGTAGTTGCAGAGGACGAGATTCCTCACTACAGCATCACAGTATCGGCCAAGGAAAAGGCAGATATGGCTGAGAACCTCAAGAAGTACTACGAAGAGAAGAAGGACGGCGAGCCGAAGAGCGATGAAGAAATCGAGAAGGAAGTCGCTGAGCGCCTGAAAGACAACTACAAGCAGGAATCGGAATGGAGACTCTCCAAGGACATCTGCAATTTCTATGTGCAGAAAGCCGCTGTGGAACTCCCTGAGGCCTTCCTCAAGAGATGGTTGCTCCACGCCAACGAAAAGGTGAATGCCGAGCAGCTCGAGCAGGAATTCCCTGCATTCCTCGAGGACTTCAAGTGGCAGCTCGTACGCAACTCCCTTATGAAGAAGTTTGAGCTCCAGATCACTGCCGATGATATCAAGGATGCAGCAAAGGCTTATGTTACATATCAGTACGCAATGTACGGGCTCGGCAACCTTCCGGAGGATATGATTTCCGAGGCTGTGAACAACGTGCTTCACGACCAGTCCCAGGTCGACCGTCTCGCAGAGCAGGTTGAGGATCAGAAGGTTCTCGAGAAGATTAAGGGTATTGCCAGTCTCAAGTCAAAGAAGATATCGTCTGAGAAATTCAGAGAGTTGAAATAGTGAAAAATATTCTCGTCATAGGTTCCACGGGCCAGATTGGCTCGGAACTCACAATGCTCCTGCGGCGCACCTACCCTAACGGCAAGGTGGTCGCAGGATATATCAGAGGCTGCGAGCCTCAGGGTAAACTGCTCAGCAGCGGCCCCAGCGAGGAGGCCGATGTCTGCAACCGCAAGCAGATAGAGGACATCGTCGACAAATACGACATCGACACCATCTATAATCTTGCCGCCCTTCTGAGCGCCACCGCCGAAAGGCTGCCGCTCAAGGCCTGGGACATCCAGATGAACGGTCTCATCAATGTGCTTGAGGTGGCCCGGGAAAAGAAATGCGCCGTCTTTACGCCGAGTTCCATCGGCTCCTTCGGCCCTTCCACGCCTCGTCACAACACCCCTCAGGATACCATTCAGAGGCCTACTTCGATGTACGGAGTCACCAAGGTTGCAACGGAGCTGCTCAGTGACTACTACTATACCAAGTATGGTGTGGACACCAGAGCCGTGCGTTTTCCCGGTCTCATAAGCTACACCACTCTTCCGGGTGGCGGAACCACCGATTATGCAGTGGAAATCTACTATGCCGCAGTGCAAGGGGAGGAGTTCGTATGTCCTATTGCTGCCGGAACCTATATGGATATGATGTATATGCCCGATGCCCTCAGGGCCGCAATAGAGATAATGGAGGCCAATCCGCGCTATCTCAAGCACCGCAATGCCTTCAACATCGCCTCAATGAGCTTCGAGCCGGAGGAGATTGCGGCAGCAATCAGAAGGTACATTCCAAACTTCCGCATGCGTTACGAGGTGGATCCGGTGCGTCAGCACATAGCCGATTCCTGGCCGGACAATATGGATGACACCTGCGCCCGCAAGGAATGGGGTTGGGCTCCGAGCTACGACCTGGATTCTATGACCCAGGATATGATCAAGAATTTGAAAATCAAACTCAATAAATAATTATGTACGGCAAATTCCAACAGCATCTTGCCAGCGAACTCGCAAAGATTGAGTCCGACGGCCTTTACAAAAGAGAAAGGACAATATGCTCCGCACAGGGAGCCGAGATTTGTCTTGCCGACGGCAGCAAAGCTCTGAACTTCTGCGCCAACAACTATCTTGGTCTGGCCGACAGTCCACGACTTGTCGAAGCCGCAAAAAAGACAATGGACAGCAGAGGCTACGGTATGAGTTCCGTGCGTTTCATTTGCGGAACTCAGGATGTGCATCTTGCTTTGGAACAGGCTGTTGCAAAATATTTCCACACAGAGGACACTATTCTCTACGCCGCCTGCTTCGATGCCAACGGCGGAGTGTTCGAGCCTCTGTTCACGGCCGAGGATGCCATTATCTCCGACTCCCTGAACCACGCTTCAATTATCGACGGCGTGCGCCTTTGCAAGGCTGTGCGTTACCGCTATGCCAATGCCGACATGGCCGATCTTGAGCGTTGTCTCAAGGAGGCTCAGGCCCAGCGTTTCCGCATTATTGTCACCGACGGTGTGTTCTCTATGGACGGAAATGTGGCTCCTATGGACAAAATCTGCGACCTTGCAGAAAAATACGATGCCCTTGTGATGGTTGACGAAAGCCACAGCGCAGGTGTTGTGGGCCCTACAGGTCACGGTGTTGCAGAGCAGTTCAACTGCTATGGCCGCATAGACATCCACACCGGTACCCTTGGAAAGGCATTCGGAGGAGCTGTGGGAGGATTCACCACCGGCCGTAAGGAAATTATAGATATGCTGCGCCAGCGCAGCCGTCCTTATCTTTTCTCCAACTCCCTGCCTCCAATGATTGCAGGAGCCGGAGTGGAACTCTTCAAGATGCTTGAGGAAAGCAACGAACTGCACAGCACCCTCGTGGAGAATGTTGAGTATTTCCGTGACAGGATGCTTGCTGCCGGCTTCGACATCAAGCCTACCCAATCGGCCATCTGCGCGGTAATGCTTTACGATGCTCCTTTGAGTCAGCGTTTTGCCGCCGAAATGGCTAAGGAAGGCATCTTCGTTACCGGATTTTACTATCCTGTTGTGCCTGCAGGCCAGGCCCGAATCAGGGTTCAGCTGAGTGCAAGGCACACCCGTGAGCAACTCGACCGTGCAATTGCGGCCTTCGTCAAGGTCGGTAAAGAATTGGGGGTTCTTGAATAATGAAGAAATTTTATTTGGCTATATTCTGTATGCTCTGTCCGCTTCTTCTTTGCGGACAGAGTTTCAGTTATGAGTATCTCAAAGGAAAAAAGACCTATCGTGCCGATATGGAGATAAGTGACAGCCTTGTCACTGTGAATAATTATGTCAAGAGGGGCAAGAAGTGGAAACAGGAAGGCTCTGCTGTAGCCTTCCCTCTGACTCTGAGCGGAACAGTCTCTTTCCCCGATTCCATTTCTGTGGCTGTGCTTTCCAACGGAAAGACTTATCTCGAGTATTCCTATCTCGACAGTTCCGCCGAGGGGCTTTCTTTCACCAGGGGCCTTTACGATATCGCCGACTTCGATTTCAGTGAGCTCTCTTTCAACGGTAAGCCTCTCAAGACAAAGGAGGGCCAGGCTTTCAGGATAGAGGGCTTGTCTTCCTATGCTCTTTGCGAAGTGTCGGACGAAACAAATTATATCGATTCCCTTTTCAAGGCCGATGCCCGCCTGGTGCAGATCTCTCAGGCCGATATGCAGAGCGACAGCTACATCCAGTGGTGGCTTGAGAACAATCCCGATGCAATGGGCCGTGCCCGCAGTGTCGAGTTTGGAACCATAAGCGAGACCTCTTCGCTTTATACTGCCTTCAACAAGGCCAAAAAGGCCAGCCGCGGCAAACTTCAGGCTGCCGTGGTGGATGTGAGGGGCTACAGCGCTGTTATCGTAAAAAACACCAAAACCCAAAGTCATCTGTTGGTGTGGGTGGAGCCGGAGTGCAAGAACCGCAAAACCCAGCGTTTCCTTTCACAGGTCTATTTCCAGGATGACAACACCCTTGTGCTGTTCTATTACAAGGGTAACAGCACCTTCAAATATCGCATCAATCTCGCTACACGCGTTTTGAGCAAGTAGATTCTTGGCACTGTGTGGCAAGCAATCTGGTGAATATGTACTATCATCTCCTTCTACCTTTGAAACTGGACTGGCTGCCGGTGTACAGTGCGGAGCATCCGCTTCGCATAGGGGAGCGTGTGCAGGTGATGTTCTCGCACCGGGAGTACACGGCCGTGGTATGGAAGGAGTGCCCTGAGCCTGAAATGGATGCAAGGGATATAAGGCCTGTTTTGTCGGAGCACAATGAAATTGAGGATATCAGCCCTCAGGAAATGGCTCTCTGGGACTTTGTCTCTTCCTATTATATGTGCAGTCTCGGGCAGGTTTATGCAATGGCACAACCCAAGTTCAAAGCCTTGGGTGAAAGGGTCCTCAAAAAGGCCCTGAAGCAATACTCTCTGGAAAGCTCCGCTCAAGACAGCAAGGCAGATATAGGCAGTGGTGCGTTGGGATTGGCCGAAACAGAGAAGCCCCTGCTGCTGATGGGTAGCGGACGCGCGGAATTCTACTGCAAATCCATCGCAGAATGCCTTGAAAAAGGGAAAAGCGCCCTTGTGCTGGCCCCGGAAAGGGAAGGCCAGCTCGCGCTCAGGGAGGAAATCGGAAAACAGCTCCCGCAGGCCCAAGAGAGCATAGTCCTGTACGATACGAGCCTCTCGATGGCAAGACGGCG
Source organism: uncultured Bacteroidales bacterium (assembly GCA_946055165.1). Classification (GTDB taxonomy): domain Bacteria; phylum Bacteroidota; class Bacteroidia; order Bacteroidales; family UBA932; genus Cryptobacteroides. The sequence goes on along the minus strand of CAMGFA010000019.1, from coordinate 5,220 downwards.
CGACGTTGAACTCTGTCTCAAACTCGGCGGAAAGCCGCTTGTGGTGATAGGTCTGCGAAGTGCTCTCTTCCTTTCTTTCAGCAAGTTGGGTCTTGTCATTGTGGACAATGAACACGATGCCCTCTACAAACAAAGCGAACCTGCACCTTACTACAACGCGCGCGACCTTGCCGCCGTGCTGGCACGCATACACTCCTCCGGGCTCATCCTCGGCAGCGAGTGTCCTTCCCTTGAGAGCCTGTACAATTGCAGTAAGGGAAAATGGCTGCTGAAGCGCCTTCCTTCCAGGGCAGAATGCGAGCTGCAAATAATTGATATAGCGGCAGAAAAACGCAAACGCGGAATGAAGGGGGATTTCTCCATCAAAATGCTTGAGGAAATTGAAAAGAGCCAGGAGCAGATTCGCATTGTAAGAAGTTTCCTGAGCGAGGAAGCGGCCGCCGAGCAGTGCGGCAAGCTTCTTCCGGGCAGGGATCCGCAAATCCTCAGTGCCAGACAGGCTGCCAAGGCAAGCACAAAAGTCGGGCTCTGCTGCATTCTCAATGCCGATTCTCTTTTTGATGCGCAGGATTTCCGTTCCGATGAAAAAGCCCTCCAGCTGCTCTGCTCTCTGAGCCTGCGCTGCGACAAACTGATAGTACAGAGCAGAACGCCGGAGCATCCCGTTTTCGGAATGCTCAGGGAACTGCTCATGCCCGGCAATGGCTTTCCTCTCTACGCCAGCCGGCTCTTGGGAGAAAGGCAGCAGTTCAAACTTCCGCCCTTCGTAAGGCTGCTTGACATCAAAGACCCCAAAACATCCATGCTGGTAAAAAGAATCGGCCTGGACAATACGACAAAAGAAGAAATAAGCCTGAAATACGGCAAATTGTACAAAATAGACGTTGACCCGATATAAATTATGTTCAAATTCCTGTTCCTTCTGCTCTCGGTAATAGCCACAAGGCCTCAAAGCAATCCGGAAGGGCGTCTTCTGACAATGGAAGAAGCCAATATAGTCAGTTCCCTCTATCCCAGCTCCAGACTCAAGAGCGTTAAGACCGACTTCGGCCCGTACCGCGAAGAAAACGGCTCTGTGTGGTGCGACAGCCTGCTCGTTGCCGGAGCGCACGGTGCAGTAAGCTATGGCACGATGGTCAGCCGCGACGAATTCGGCTGCAGCCAGGGACTTTTCCCCAGCCCCGATTTCAGCAGGCTTGCTTTCTACCGCAAGGATGAAAGCGCGGTGGATCTTTTCCCTCTGCTCGACATCAAGAGCAAGAGCCTGAAAAACATCCGCTATCCTATGGCCGGAACGGCATCGGAAAAACTGCAGCTGCTGGTGTACGACAGAAAGAGCGGCAGTACCATAAGCCTGGAAATAAGCGATTTCGACGAGGAACGCTATATCTGCTATCCGTGCTGGCGCAACAATGAGGAAATTCTCGTACAGCTTGTGGACCGGAGCCAGCATCATCTGCAGATCAATCTGTACAGCGCTGTGGACGGTCATTTGATCAAGCGGATATTGAGCGAAGAGGATCCGGCCTGGGTGGAGCCTTATGAAATCACCCATTTCCTGAGCGAAGACTACTTTGTCTATTCCAGCGACTGTCGCGACGGCTATAAGAACCTCTATCTCTGCAATATGGACGGGGTACTCACGCGTATTGTCCAGACCGATGCAGACATTTTCTATCTCGGCTGGCAGAAAGGCTGGCTCTATTATCTTTCTGCACAGGATTCCCCTGCGGAGCAGCAGCTTTACAGAGTGAAAATCCAGCTTCCGAAAAGCGCCGGTGCCAAAGCCCTTACAGGCAAGCCGCAAAGGCTGAGCAAGGAAAGCGGCTGGCACAATGTCTATCTCGATTCCGATGGCTATACGGATGTCTTTACCAGTTTCGGCAATCCGGGCTGGATAAAGCGTTATAGCTTGAGTGGTAAAGAGTTGAAGACCATTCAGATAAATGAAGACCCTCTGAAAGACTACGCCTGCCCGGAGATGGAGTTCGGGACGGTGGAATCGGCCGACGGAAAATACCAGAACCACTACCGCCTGCTCAAGCCACTGAACTTCGACCCTGGCAAGAAATATCCTTTGATTGTCTATGTCTATGGCGGGCCGCATTCGCAGATGGTGAATGCCAGCTGGCTGGGAAACATCCGCCTTTGGGAAATGCTTATGGCTCAAAAAGGCTATGTGGTTTATGTTCAGGACAACAGAGGTACTCAGAGGCACGGAAGCGACTACGAAAAAGCCATCAACCGCTGCTGCGGACAGGCCGAAATGGAAGATCAGCTGCACGGCCTGGAGAAACTGCTCGAAAATGAGTGGATAGACCGTGAGCGCATTGGAGTTCACGGCTGGAGTTACGGAGGTTTCATGACCCTGAGCCTTGTGCTCAACAATCCGCAATTGTTCAAAGCTGCCGCTGCCGGAGGTCCGGTCATTGACTGGAAGTGGTACGAAGTAATGTACGGCGAGCGCTACATGGACAAGCCGGAGGACAACCCTGAAGGCTATGCCAAGAGCTCTTTGATGGGCCGTGAAGAAATACTGAAAACACTTAAGACAGAGCTTCTTATATGCCAGGGTGCGGTGGACCCTACCGTGGTCTGGCAGAACTCCCTCTCCTTCCTGCAGTCCTGCATAAATGCCGGCAAGCAGGTGGAATATTTCCCTTTCCCTTGCGCAGAACACAATATGAGAGGCCAGGAAAGGGTATATCTTTACCGTAAAATCACCGACTTTTTTGACAAGAATTTATGAAACAGTACATTGAACAACACAAAGACCGCTTTTTCGAAGAGCTTTTCTCCTTATTGCGGATTCCTTCAGTGAGCGCAAAAAAGGCCAATGAGGCCGATTGCGAGCGCTGTGCAAAACGTCTTGCCCAACTGCTTCTCGAGGCCGGTGCCGACAAGGCCGAGCTTTACCCAACCAAAGGAAAACCAGTGGTTTACGGCGAGAAATTCTTTTCGGCCGATGCCAAAACCATCCTTGTTTATGGTCATTACGACGTCCAGCCTGCCGAACCCCTTGAAAAGTGGAACAGCGACCCTTTTGAGCCTGAGATTCACGACGGCGCCATCTGGGGGCGCGGAGCCAACGACGACAAGGGCCAGCTCTTTATGCACATAAAAGCCTTCGAGCACGAAGTGCGCAGCGGCCTTCTGCATCACAATGTGAAGTTCATGTTCGAGGGAGAGGAAGAAATCGGCAGTCCGAGCCTTCCGGATTGGATTCGTGAGCACAAGGATATGCTCCAGGCTGATATCTGTCTGGTTTCGGACACTACTATGATTAGCGAGAAGGTGCCGAGCATCAATTGCGGAATGCGCGGTCTCAGCTATCTTGAAGTCTGTGTTACCGGTCCGAACAAAGATTTGCACAGCGGTCATTACGGTGGAGCGGTGGCCAATCCTATAACGGTGCTTTGTGAGATGATTGCTTCATTGCACGATGAAAACCAGCGTGTTACAGTGCCTGGCTTTTACGATAAGGTTGTGGAACTCAGTGCCGATGACAGGGCCATGTTTGCCCGTGCCCCTTTTGATTTGGACGAATACAAGGCTTTTCTCGACATTGATGAAGTGCGCGGAGAAAAAGGCTACAGCACCCTGGAGCGCACAGGCATAAGGCCTTGTCTGGATGTCTGTGGAATATGGGGCGGCTACACGGGCGAAGGCGCCAAGACCGTGCTGCCAAGCCAGGCCCATGCAAAAATCTCCATGCGTTTGGTTCCAAATCAGTTGAGCAGCGAGATTACCGCTGCTTTCAAAAAGCATTTCGAGTCAATTGCTCCAAAGGATGTGAAGGTGGAAGTCAAGGCCTGCGAGGGCGGCGATGGTTTCCTCATCCCTATCAGTTCCCCGGCATACAAGGCCGGCGCAAGGGCAATGGCTGAGGTCTATGGCGTGGAACCCGTGCCGAGCCGCGGGGGAGGAAGCATTGCAGTCCTTGCTGAAGTGCAGAAGATTTTAGGAATTGACCCTCTTCTTATGGGCTTCGGCCTGGAGCGCGACACCATCCATTCCCCAAATGAAAGCTACCTGCTCAAACAGTTCTTCGCCGGAATGGAAGCCCTTGCACTTTTCTACAAATACTATTAGAATCACCGCACCGCACCGCGCTGCACGCTCAGTATTGTATTGCTTTGAGCTGCACTGCTCTGTTTAGCTCTGCGGGGCGGCCAGGCTCGTGGCTTTCAGGCGATGCGCGCTGCGGCTTGTCCTGCGAAGTCGGTGATGGCCGGGAACTCGCTGCGCTCAAACACCCCGGCCATTGTTTCACCTCCTTCTTGTCCAAGCTGCGCTCGCGGATGGCCGCCTTGCGTCCATTGCTCGCGCAGTTCCCTTGCGCTGCAAGCCTTCCAGCCACGAGCCCGGCTGCCTCGCAGTACATTTTCACAACAGCGAAAGTTATTCTGCCCGGTCGGCGCGCGGAGCCATCCACAGAGCTCAGGCGCGACGACAGTGCGCGGAAATAACTTTCGCCTGTGGTTGATGATAATGAACACTGCACATAGTTCCAGGACCTCAACCAACGACAGTGCGCGGAAATAACTTTCGCCCTGCGGTGATCAATTAATGAAAACGCTCCACAAGCAACTCGCAAATTGGAAGAATTGCCTTCGAGAAAAACATCGAGCACAAGGATATGCCACTCATGCACGTAGAATGGACTTTGCCGTGCCCGATGAATTTCACGAGCACATTCTAATATGCGTTGAATATGGCTGCAGACACTACCGACACTGCCGCCTCTGTCCCATCATAGTTCAGCTCTGCGAGGCGGCCAGGCTTATGGCTTTCAGGCGATGCGCGCTGCGGCTTGTCCTGCAAAGTCGGTGATGGCCGGGAACTCGCTGCGCTCAAACACCCCGGCCATTGTTTCACCTCCTTCTAGGCCAAGCTGCGCTCGCGGATGGCCGCCTTGCGGCCATTGCTCGCGCAGTCCCCTTGCGCTGCAAGCCTTCCAGCCATGAGCCTGGCCGCCCCGCAGTTCATATTTTCATCATCGTTCTCCTCATCTTTCGGCGCGCTCTTGAGGGCTCTTGCCTTCAGAGACTCCTTCCCACTTCGCTACGCTTGTGGGCCCCTTCCTTCCTCAGGAGACGAGGTCTCTTTCGGCAAGGCCCTCAAGCCCGCTTTCCACAGCATCACCGTACCTGATATTCATGGTGTCTTTTCGTCAGTGAAGTATAGATACCATTTGATAAAGTTGTCCAGGTGCTCAGG
>CAMGFA010000018.1 GCA_946055165.1 uncultured Bacteroidales bacterium | reverse complement strand
AACCAGTCCCGTAGCCACAACTCTGCTCAAGTCCCGCCATCTAAAATAACACCGGAATGTTTGAGCGAAGCGAGTTCCCGGCCATCACCGCCAAGGGCTTCTTCTCAGACGATTTGAGCTTCGAGGAATTCACCTCGACCCTCGACAACCCTAACGGTATAATCAGTTCCGACAAGGTTGGTGCTTCCATCATGATTGGTACTCCTATCATGGTCAATGCCACCCTTGCTTCCCGCAAGAAGAAGGCTGCAAAGAAATAATTGTACTGAAATCCTGAATCAAGGAGGATGGGCCAGAGGGTTCATCCTCCTGTTTTTTTCCACGGCCTAGGCCGGAAGGGCCCACGGGAGTGAGCGCAGCCTCAGCGGAGCGAACTGGCTTTGCCAAACGGAATAACATTTAAAAAATATTATGTAATTTTATAGCCACTAATTATTCCATTCTTTCACATTAATTTGACGGAACGTATGAGAGAAATAGTAAAACACCTAATTATGCTCCTGGCAGTGAGTATTCTGCTATCTTCCTGCGGTATAGTCACGAATACCGCCTCTATCTCGTACCCTTATACAATAGGAACTAAATTAGGGGATAGATGCAACCTTAAATTAACAGTGATTCAGACACTCAGCAAAAATGAAGCCCTGTGTTTGCAAGAAGGAGCCTCTTTCATTAATGTTTATAAGATTGTAACCAATACCAACATCCTGTATGATGGGCAAGTTGTAGGAGGGACTTGGGTTCTTGTAGATACCTACACCTATGAAACCAAGGACAACAATATAAAGACCGTCCCTGTTCTGATGCCATTGTCTGAATACAAGGCTGCTTTGAAAAAATAAATAGCTGTCTGGATTAGACAATATATCAAGATTATATTCCTTATAAAAACTATCCGGGATAACGCCGGTGGTTTTCTTGTAAAGAGAATACACAGAAAAAGCACCCTTTAGGGCGCCATTCAAAAAAACTATTTCTTAAACAAGTCGGAATGAGTTCCGGTATCAACAAAGACCAGTTCCAAGATTGTATCATTCTGCCGCCAGACGAGCAACCAGTCCGGTTCCAGATGGCATTCCCAGCACCCTGCATATTGCCCCTTCAACCGATGAGGGCCATAACTTGCAGGCAAAGAGCCTTTCTCCTGTAAGATAGTAACGGCTGCAGTAAGCAAAGAAACGTCCAAGCCCCTCTTGACGCAGCGTTTAAGAGACTTCTTGAACTGATTGGTATAAACAATGCTGTACATCAACCAAGAATCTGAGCAATCATATCCTCAGCATTGGCAGCATAATAGACACGCCCGGCCTCAATATCTTCAAGGCCCTGCTCAATACCACTCTTCTTTGTAGAAGTAATGGTCCAACCCATTCCCTTCGCTATCTTGCGAAGGAATGGAAGGTCCTTTTTCGGGACATTAATCTGAACATTAGATGCTTCCATAACTCTTTTTCCTATAGATGCAAAAATAGCAAAAATCCAGCCAAGTCACAAGAATATATTATGCTACCTGAGTTTTCCACTTTCAGGTTGGCAGGACGGCCACGCTTTCCCTTGGTTGACTTCTTGGATGTGTAGGTTGGACGGCATCCTTCAGGGACCTCGAAGCCGAAAGCATCGCATATAAGGATTTGGTCTCCGACAAATGGCGTGATGAACTTTCGCTGCCAGGACATCTGCCACGGTAGTGTATTGCTGGAACAAGTGAGTGGAGGTGGATGTGCAGATGCAATGCTGGACAATGAAGAGGGTATCTGGTACGGTGATGCTGTTTGAAGCGTTCTTGAGGGTCTTGCCGAAAGAGACCTCATTTTAGCGAAAATAGGGCCTTTTTTCGCTATTTTGACTGAAAATACTTCATTTTAGCGAAAATAGGGCCTTATTTCGCTATTTGCGTATTTTTTCTATCTCGTGGCAAAATAAGTGAAATTTTGAGCAAGATAATCGAAAGAAACATTTCATTTTTTTGGCCCATTTTCGGGGAGGGAATGCCATAAGAAATTGTGTGATTCTGAGAGTAAAATACGAAAAAAATCATATATTTGCCGAAACAAGATATTGCGGCAATGAAAACACTAAGACCCGCTCTTCTATTTGTTCTTCTGTCACTTTCCTTTCTGGCAAAGGCTGAAGAATCGCCATCCGGCAAAGGTTGGTATGTCGGTGTCGGCACAGGAATCCCTTTTTCCGCAAGTTCATTCTCTTCTTTTGCCCCTAAGGGCCCTTACGCAGGATGGGCAACAAGCCTTTATGGAGGCTATAGTTTCAATGAATTTTGGGGGATGGAGGTGGATTTCGGCTTTGGCCGGAGCAATCTCGCCGCCCGGAAAGGCTGCATCGGGAACAATTATTATCTCGGAGCCGACGATGTCCTCTATTATTCCGCACCTCTGGGAATCAAATCCTGGAGCGTGGCCGATTTCAAAACAAGAGTATCGTACAGAACCATAGGGCTGGGCCTTAATTTCAATCTTCTGAGCCTTGTTCCTTCCTGCAGGCAAAGCCGCTGGAATCTGGCTTTGAGCCCGCGTATGGCCCTGTACAACACTTCCCAGGCCCTCCTCAGCTTGTCGGAACGGGAAATTCTCCGTCCCGAAGAGAACGAAAACCTGCATTTCGGCTACGGAGTCTCTCTGAAAATCGGATATCAAATTTCCAAAAGCGTTCATCTTGGTCTCAACAGCAGCTTCAGCGCTCTCACAGGCAAAGGCTTGGACGGAATTCCGGATCACGGGCACAAGGCCAATTTAATATGGGAGAACACCCTACGGCTCACTTTCGATTTGTTCCGCAACAACAGTGATTCCCCTTCTGCGGATTCCGGATACTTCTACGAACAAAGCCCTGCTGCCCCGAATACAGTCAGAGCTGTGTATCTGCCAGCCAAGGAAGATTACAGTATTGCCCATGCTCCTTTGCAGGCAGCGGCAAATCTGGCTGAACTGGCTCCAAGGCAGACTCTTCCTGAAACAGAGTATATCTATTTCGAATTCGACAAATGGAATCTCGAGCCTGCACAATGCGACAAACTGCAAAACATACTTGAAGCCCTCCTTTCCGATGAAAAACTGCAGCTGTCTTTGGAAGGCTGGAGCGACAGGATTGGCAGCGATGAAGTCTGCGATTTAATCTCCGGACTCAGGGCAGAATCGGTCAAAGAATGGTTTGTCAGGAAAGGACTCTCCCCGGACAGAATCATAGCAGAGGGAAAAGGCCGGGACAAGACGGAAACCGTCAATTCCCTTGCCCGCCGCGTAAAAATTGAAGTTCATCCACGCTAAATCACTAATATTATGAGACTTGTCCGTAATATAATGTCCATCTTCCTGCTCAGCCTGTTTTTGGCTGCCTGCAGCAGTTCCCCTTTGGAGAACAAAAAGGGACTCGCAGTCTCCGCATATTTCGGCGACAGCGAAGACTGGGGAAGCGATCTTTCCCTTCAGGAACTGTGGATTTTCAATTCAGAAAGCGGAGAACTTGTCCATAATGCCAGCTGGAACGATTCCCGCACTCTCGCCTCCAACTTCCTCTCTCTTCCGCAAGGGAGCTACATGCTCGTTCTCGGCGCCAATCTGGACCAGCCTCTTGAAATTCAGGGAAGCGAGTCTGCGCAAACTCTCGCCTTTTCCCTTGACGAAGCAAGTCCTTTCAAGGTCTTCAGCGCCAGCACTGAACTGAACAACTACGTTCCTTCCAGAATAGTAAATGTGGATATGACTCTGAACAGAGTGATGGCAGAACTCACTGTCGAGCTTCAAGGGGCACCTCAGGATTTGGAACTTGCTATCGAAGCCGTAAACTGTGCCGAAGCCTTCTTCCCGGCAAAAAAGAACGATGCCGGGCAATGGGGTTTGCCTTCCGACAATATCAGAAGCATTACCACCTCCCCTATGGGTTTGGATTCGTCACTCCGTTCCCCAATTATAAGTTTGATGCCTACAGCATCGGGAAGAGAATGGTCATTTTTCCACCTTACGATGACCACCGCCGAAGGTATTGTTTTGGAAACCTTTATCGAGGCTCCGAGAATGGATGCTGGAGCAAAATATCTGATGAGTCTCAAATATCAGGAAATACAAGCATTTATGCATTTGTCCACTTGCCCTATAAGCGACTGGACAGAAGGCTGGGTATATGAGGGAGATATTCCTAATCCTGTAAATTGAATAATTTTAACTTTCATATAATATGAAACTCAAGTACTTATCTTTCGTGTTTGTAGGCTTGGCCTTGTTTGCCTGCAACAAAGTTGAGGAAAAAGCGGCACCGGAATTCATCACGGTATCGACCAACATCCTCACCAAGCTGGCTACAAACACCGACGGGAGCCAAATCTTCACCAGTGGCGACCAAATCAGCGTTTATGCATGGACAGGCAGCACCACTTCTGTTCCTGCAGATAGGGTTGTTGACAATGCCATCAACACCCTCGGCACCGACGGAAAATGGACGGCAGCACCCCAGATGCTTTGGAAAAACCTCACAGAAAAACACTATTTCATAGGGGTTTATCCTTCTCATCCTTCTTCTGAAGCAGATCTTGGAAATGTAAGTTTTACTCTCAATCCTGCCGACCAGACCGCAAGCGACCTGCTTGTCGCTACCGAACTCAGCGGCAAACTTGCAGAGAACAACCCGGTGACGCTGAACTTCGAGCACCTTATGGCCAAGGTCTCCATAGAACTGAGTTTCCGCAACCAGTGGGAAGGACAGACCCCTTCAGTTGAAGGCGTAAGGCTCAAGAATGTGGACAGCCATGCTTCCATCAACCTTCTCACCAAATCTGTAGCACCAAAGGGCACAGCCATCGCCGATATGGGCATTCCTGAGCTTGAGCAGAACACCAAATACGGCACCGTCATCATCCCACAGAGCGGAATCAATACTGTTGCCATCACTATCGGAGGCAGCGACTATGTCTATACCCACGCCAGCGACATTCTCCTGGAATCCGGCAAGATTACCACAATCCGCCTCATCGTAGGACGCAACCAGATTGACCTTGGCGATGTTGTCATCAAGAACTGGCAGGCCGGTCAGACCATCAGCGGAGGAGAAGCTGTCAATTAAAAAATGTCAGATATGAAAAAGAGAATATATTGGGCTGCAGCCCTGATGCTGCTTGCAATCGGCTGCAATAAGAATTCCGAGGAACTCTCCGGAATTCCGATAAGGCTTTCGGTCAGCCTTGAGGGCGAGACAAAGGCTACTCACCTGAATACTGACAATATCAATGAGATAGACTTTATCATCCGTGACCAGCTGAACAGCAGTTACAGCCACAGCAATACCCGATTCACCCCCAAAGGCAACGTTTGGGAGCCGGAGAGCCAGATGCTTTGGTATTCTCACCAAACCGTAGCTGATATACTGTGTTTATCGCCTTGCCTTTCTGACAGGGGTGTTTGGATTACGAATGACACTTCATCCCCTCTGTTCACATGGGAAATCGAGAGTGTTCAAACTGCTGACAGCTATGCTTCAGACTTGCTGATGTCTGCACAAGCGAATAGTAGCCCCAACATCATGATCAATTCCGGAGCGCTTGGAATCTGTTTTCATCACGCAATGTCTCTTCTTACCATAAATGTCGAGCTCGGGACAGAGTTCAATCTGCCTTCAATCCCGACAAGCAGTCCGATTGAGTCCGTGACTGTGGGAGGTCTGAAACTTAAGGGAGACTATTATTCTGTTGTGAAAGGCGGAGTTATCTGGGATGGGGTGAAACTGGTGCCTCAGGCCGGCTCCGAGGGCGACATACAGACTTATGCCAAGTCCTGGACTCCTGCAACAGTCACAGAAGACCACTGCACGGCTGTCTATGAATGCATTATCCTGCCTCAGGAAGGAAGCGGACTTGAACTTAAAGTCAGAACCGCCAACAAAGAGTTCAGCTTCACTCCTACAATCAGCGCCGGATTTGCATTTGAGGCCGGCAAGTCTTATGTAATCAAGCTCAAAGCCGGAAAGAACTATGCTTCATTAAACAGTGTTACCGTCTTTGACTGGAACACGGGAGCATACATATCATACAAGGAAACAGACTAAGTTATCAACACAAAAAAGATTTGAAATATGAAACATACATCAATAAAGTCTCTTTCCGGAATTTGCCTCCTTGCCTTAGGACTTTGCGCTTGTTCCAAAACGGCGGAAAGCATAAACAGCGGCTTCCCGCAGGACGGAGTGGTGCGTATCAGCACCGGGACCTGCGCTCCTCTTACCAAGGCTGCCGGCGATGTCAGCGCCTACTCGGGAGACAGTCTGGGCTTTTTCATCTGGTATGGTGACGCTTCAGACAGGTGCACCAAGCGGAATGTGAAGTGGACAAAAGACGCTTCCACGGGAGAATGGACTCCGGACGCACTTGTAGTCTGGAAAAATGAAACCGATACCCCGCATATATGGGCTTATGCGCCTTACAATGATTTTCAGAAATATATTAGCACGGTTGATGAATGCGGAACCGTGATATTCGCAATCCCTGCGAACCAGAGTGCAGGTACAGAAGCTGCCGACCTGGTTGGCTGGGGAATGAAGAATTATATTCCTGACCACAGTGTCAATGAGAACTTCTCCGAAGACGGCAAAATCATCGTGTCTTTCTCACACAAGCTTGTGAAACTCACCCTTAACTTCGTAATCAGAAGTCAGTTTGATTCTGATGTCACCATCTCAAAGGTGGTTCTCAAAAAAACTGTTGCCAAGGTGAGCTTCAATTTGTTTGACCCGGATGCAACAAGGGCTACGGCGGATTCACAGGATCGCGACATCACTTTCCACAAGGTAAACGACCTTTGCTATGAGGGAGTGTTCTTCCCTGGCCCGGGACAGGAACCGGGAGCCAAGATGTTGGAAGTTACAATGTCAGACGGCACCGTTCTCAGCTATACCATTTCGAGCAGCGGCCTTTTCGGCGGGTCGGACAAGTTTGAGAGCGGATATGCATACTCAATGAAAATGTATCTTGGAAGAAATAAGATTGAACTCAAGCAAATTACGCTTGATGAGTGGATGTCTTCCAGAATCGAGATTGACGGAGGAGAGGCGACAGAAACAATCATTTAATAATCAGTTTTTGCCGAGTACGGCAAAATGACTGTTCCGCTATTCTCCTGTAAGGGCCTGTATCACCAGGCCGCAAAGGGTCATTCCGAAAATGGCTGTGATATGCACGAGCGAACCGTTGGTGCGTCCCTCCGGGGACGCTCCTTTGTTCGTAAGGACTTCCTCGTCATAAACACAGGTGATTTCTTTGGCAGGAAGCGTTCCCGCCTGTCTCATCCGCTTGCGGAGCATTGCCCCGAGGGGGCAGCCCCTAACCTGCCAGAACTCCGCAACACGGACCTTTGTAGGGTCCGTTTTCAACGCAGCGCCCATTGAAGAGAATACTTTTGCATCGGTTCGGGAAGCCGCCAAAAGCAAGGCAATCTTGTCTTTGAGCGAGTCGATAGCATCGATTATGACATCGTAAGAGCCGAGGCCAAAAGAATCGGCCGTCTCCTTACTGAATCGGCTCTCAATGGCTGTAATCTGCGCTTTGGGGTTGATCTCCAAAAGCCTGCGCTTCATGCACTGGACTTTGGACTGCCCTATGGTCAGAGAGGTAGCCTCGAGCTGTCGGTTCACATTTGACGGGTTCACGATGTCGAAATCCACGATGCTCAAGTGCTCTACTCCATTGCGCACCAGGCCCTCTGCACACCAGCTGCCAACGCCGCCAACGCCGAAGAGTATAATTCTAGCACTGCGCAGCTTCTGCATAGCATCGGCCCCGAGAAGCAGCTCCGAACGCTGAAATAAAGTCTCCATCTATTTCATAATATTGTATTCCAGACCCAGTGCCCGAACGGAATCCACAAAATCATTGTTCACATTCACCGCATATTTGTGGGAATTGAGCTCCACCTGATATTTGTTCTTGCTGTCTATAAGCTTGATGGACAATGGACAAGTTCCCTTGTGTTTCTTCACAACGTTTACCAGATTTGAACGCAGGGCGGCGTTGAGTCTGTCGGCGTAAAGCACTACCTGGAAGCCCTTCAAAAAACGCTGCGACACATTGCCCAAAGAGCTGATTTCCTTTACACTGAATCGATATTCGCTCGGCGTTTTGTCCTGCTTGTCGTCCTTTGGCCGGTACTGTGCCTTGATTTCCCCTTCTATGTAAACCTCTTCCTTTTCGTTCAGGAAGGGTCGGAATCGGTCAACATCCTTGCCATAAAAAGGAATCTCTATGTGGCCGGAATAGTCCTCAAGCACAATCTTGATAAAAGGATTGCCGCTGCGGGACCTGCCGTATTCAACGCTGTTGATTAGACCGCCCATAGAAAGAGTCATGCCCTTCTGCTCCTGATAACACTTTGAAATGAGGTCGGAGAGGTCCACCACCTGAACACTCGTAAAATTCGTCAACTCAAATTCGTAGCGGTTGAGAGGATGGGCAGAAAGGTACATTCCCACAAGCTCCTTCTCCTTGGAAAGAAGCTCCAGCTGGTTCTCCTCCCCTTCAAAGGCAGGCATTGAAGGTCTGGTAGGTTTGAGTTCCTCGGCATCGCCGAAAAGGGAGACGCTGTTCTCCATCTTGTCGGTCTTGTAAAGATCCCCGTATCGGATGAGTTCGTCTATAAAGAGCTGGCCGCTTTGGCCCGGCACAAAGAACTGGCTGCGCTTGTAGCCGAAGGAATCGAAGGCTCCGGACGATACTAAAATCTCCAGGCTCTTGCGGTTGAGCGAAGGGTTGTTTTTCGGGTCTTTGGCGCTGTTGAGCGACATCCTTTCCACAAAATCCCAGATGTCGGAGAAAGGCCCATCGGCGTTGCGAACAGAAAGAATGGCATCTATCATATTGCTGCCGAAGCCCTTGAGGCCGCCGAAACCGAATCGTATCTCACCCTTCCTGTTGACCTTGAAAGTATTGGACGATTCGTTTATGTCCGGGATGAGAACAGCTATCTTGTGAAGCCTGCAATCGGCCATGATCTTCTTTATTTCCTCCATCTTGGAGAGATTGCAGGAAAGGTTGGCGGCAAGGAACTCAGGAGTGTAGTGGCATTTGAGATAACCTGTCTGGTAGCTCACCCAGGCGTAGCAGGTGGCGTGCGACTTGTTGAAAGCGTACTGGGCAAACTTCTCCCAGTCCTTCCAAATCTTGTCCAGCACCTTTTCCGGATGCCCGTTGGCAATACCTCCGGCCATAAACTTGTCCTTCAAGGACATAAGGGTCTCTATCTGCTTCTTGCCCATGGCCTTGCGCAAGGTATCGGCCTGACCTTTGGTAAAGCCCGCCAGCTTCTGCGACAGAAGCATCACCTGCTCCTGATATACTGTGATTCCATAGGTGTCGAACAGATACTCCTCCATTTCCGGAAGGTCGTACTCTATCGGCTTGAGTCCCAGTTTTCGGTCGATGAAATCGGGGATATAGTCCATAGGGCCCGGGCGGTAGAGGGCATTCATCGCAATGAGGTCCTCAAAGCGCTCGGGATGCAGCCTCTGCAGATGGGTTTTCATTCCTTCCGATTCGAACTGGAACACAACCGTTGTGTCTCCGCGTCCGTAAAGTTCGTATGTGGCCTTGTCGTCGATTGGAATGGCCTCGATATCTATTTCCTTGTTGTAGCGGTCCTTGATATTGTTGAGGGTCTCGTGGATGATGGACAGGGTGTTGAGGCCGAGGAAGTCCATCTTGAGCATTCCCACCGATTCGATATAGTGGCCGTCGTACTGGCTGGTCCACACGTCCTGGCCGGTTTCCTTGTCCTTCGAAAGGCAAATCGGCATATGCTCCGTAAGGTTCGACGGACCGATAATGGTGGCACAGGCGTGCTGGCCCACCTGCCGCACGCTGCCCTCCAGCTCCCTGGCATAGTAGAGCACCTCCTTGTTGATTTCCGAACCGTTATTGAGTTCATCTATGAACTCCGGGACAAGACGGTAGCAGTTTGCAAGATTGATTTTGGCATCGACCTCCTCCAAACCTTCCTGAAAAGTCTTCATCTGCCCGTCAATCTCCTTCTCCACAATCTTGAAGCCTTTCTTGAGTTCGTCCAGTTTAGGGTTGAAAGGGTAGCTGCGCGTTACCTTCTCCGAAAGCCTGTCCGGAACCATCTTGGTGAGGCGGTTGCTTTCGTCGATACTCACTTCGCTTATTCGGGCCACATCCTTTATTGAACTCTTGGCAGCCATCGTACCGAAAGTAATCACCCTCGACACATGGTCTGCTCCATAAGTCTTCTCCACATATTCGTGCGCTGCGGTGAGGTTCTCGAAATCCACATCGATATCAGGCATATTGATTCGGTCCGGATTGAGAAAACGCTCGAACAGGAGCTGGTACTTGATCGGGTCGAGATTCGTTATCCACAGGCAGTAGGCAACCACCGAACCGGCAGCAGAACCTCGTCCCGGGCCCACCAGATAGCCCTGCTTTCGCATAGCCGCTATATAGTCCTGCACAATAAGGAAGTAGTCCGGAAAGCCCATCTTGGAAATGGTCTTGAGCTCGAACTCTATTCGGCTGCTCTGCTCTTCGTTGAGAACCTCCCCATAGCGCTTGCGCGCTCCTTCATAGGTCAGATGGCAGAGATAGGCCACAGAATTGTAGAAATCCTGCCCCCTGCCTTCGGCCTTGCCCTCGTTGATGATGGCTTCGTATTTCTTCAGATGGTTGTCGATATCGGCAAGGAAAGCCGGCTCGATGTTGAACTTCGGCAATATAGGCGGACGTTCAATGGAGTAAGCCTCAATCTTTGCTGCCAGCTCTGCGGTATTGGCAATGGCTTCAGGATGGTCCGGGAACAGAGAAAGCATCTCCTCCTCGCTCTTGAGATACTCCTGCTGGGTATAACGCAGGCGGTTTGGATCGTTAATGTTGGCATTGGTGGTAAGGCAAATGAGCCTGTCGTGCACCGGACCGTCCTCCTTGCGCAGAAAATGCACGTCGTTGGTGGCAATCACCTTCACGCCCATCTCCTGTCCCAGCTGGAAAATGGTCTCGTTCACCTTCTTCTGCTCCTCGTAGGTCTGCAGGCTCAGGCCCGGAACCTCCGTCTTGTGGAGCATAACCTCCAGATAGTAATCGTCCCCGAAAAGCTCCTTGTGCCACCGGATGGCCTCACGGGCCTTGTCGAGATTGCCGGCAAGAATGTTCTGGGGAATTTCTCCCGCAAGACAGGCCGAAGAGCAGATCAGATTCTCGTGATACTGCTCCAAAACCTTGTGGTCTATCCTCGGACGATAATAAAAACCTTCGATATGCCCTTTGGACACAATTTTCATAAGGTTTTTGTAGCCCTCGTAGTTCTTTGCCAGGAGAATGAGGTGATAATAGCCTTTCTGCTTTTCCTCGTGAGGAAAATGCCGTGTTACATAAACCTCGCAACCCACGATAGGCTTCACCTTGTAGCTCTTGTCGGGGTTCTTGTTGCTTTTGTCATTCGCACATTTGAGAAACTCCGCCACACCGAACATGTTTCCGTGGTCGGTAATGGCTACGGCTTCCATTCCCAGCTCCTGAGCCCTTGCAAAGAGCTTTTTGCAGGAAGTGAGACCGTCGAGAATGGAATATTGGGTGTGAAGATGGAGATGGACGAATGACATATTTTACCAAGCTTGAGATTTTAACGGAAGTTCCACTCCCTCCGGAGTGAGCAAAACGGCTCCTACCTCGCTTTGGGCAAGGTGGCCTATGATATCGAAAGTTTGGAAGTCCTTGCGAAACTTCTCCACTTGCAGAATAGGTACGGTGAAAAGGATTCTGTAGTCCTCTCCCCCGTTCATCGCGGCCGATACCGGGTCGATATCCAGCATCTGCCCGAGCGAGAAGCTGTTCCCCTCGAATGGCATCTTGTCGGCATAAATCTTGGCTCCGAGCCCGCTGTCCCGGCACAGACGCAGAACAGCATCGGCCAGTCCGTGCGAAACCACATAGCCAAAGGAAGGATAGACCTCGCTCTCTTCAAGGGACGATACCAGGCCGGCGTTGAGTTCCGGTTTGAGGTAGGCGGCCACTATCATCTTGTGCTTTTCGAGCAGCTCCCTGCGGTCTTCGCCGCTGAGGAAGTATTTCTTCTGGCTTTCGAGCAGGCGCTGACCCAGATAGGCGGCTCCCAAGGGGCCCGATACGCAGATGAGATCCTTGCTTCTGGCTTTGCTGCGGCGGCCTCCGCTGAGTTCGGAAGTTTCGCCCACAGCGGCCACGGCTATGCTCAGCCCGTTCTTCGAAGGCTGGATGTCCAAGGACAGATGCGCATAGTTGTGTTCCTTCGCAGCGCTGACCATACCCCCGAAAAGTTCCTTTATGTGCTCAAAATCGAGCTTGGCCGATACCCCCAGACATATCGACAGACTGCGCGGATGGGCCATCACGGCGTAGAGCTCGGACGTGGCGGCAATAATGCATTTGTAGCCCAAGTGCTTGAGAGGAAAATAGGTAAGGTCGAAATCAATCCCCTCGAGGAAATTCTTGCACACATTGTGTACATAGCTGCGGCCCTGACTCTGAAAATAGAGGGGCTCTTCAAAGGCCTTGTAGGGAGTAGTTTCAAACAGCAGGCTTATGGCCTGCTGTTTTCCTAAACTTGCAAATGTTTGAGTGTCAGACATTAAAGATTTCTGAGTAAATTGTTCATATTAACTTTCTCATCGATTATGCTGCGCAGGGACGAAATCGGAACCCTGGTCTGCTGCATTGTATCGCGGTCGCGCAGAGTTACGCAGTTGTCGTTGAGAGATTCGTGGTCAACGGTGATGCAGAACGGAGTTCCTATGGCATCCTGACGGCGATAACGCTTGCCGATGGAATCCTTCTCCTCATACTGGCAGTTGAAATCGTATTTGAGGTCCTGCATAATCTGCTGGGCGAGTTCCGGCAGGCCGTCCTTTTTTACCAGAGGAAGAACTGCGGCCTTTACAGGAGCAAGGGCAGGCGGAATGCTGAGCACCACTCTGCTTTCTCCATTCTCCAGAGTCTCCTCCTTGTAGGAGTGGCTGAGAACGGCAAGAACCATACGGTCCACACCTATGGAAGTCTCCACAACATAAGGAGTATAGCTTTCGTTGATTTCGTTGTCATAATACTCTATCTTCTTGCCGGAGAATTTCTGATGGTTTCCGAGGTCGAAGTTGGTACGGGAATGTATGCCTTCCAGTTCCTTGAAGCCAAACGGGAAATTGAATTCGATATCGGTAGCTGCATTTGCATAGTGGGCAAGCTTCTCGTGATCGTGGAAACGGTAGTTCTCTGCGCCCATTCCAAGGTTCACATGCCACTTCATACGGTTCTCCTTCCATTTCTTGAACCAGTCGAGCTCTGTTCCCGGCTTGATGAAGAACTGCATTTCCATCTGCTCGAACTCCCTCATACGGAAAATGAACTGACGGGCCACAATCTCATTGCGGAATGCCTTTCCTATCTGGGCAATACCGAAAGGAATCTTCATTCGGCCGGTTTTCTGCACGTTGAGATAGTTAACAAAGATGCCCTGAGCCGTCTCCGGACGCAGATAAATGGTATTGGAAGCATCGGACGTGCTGCCCATTGAGGTCTTGAACATAAGATTGAACTGCCTTACCTCAGTCCAGTTTGCAGTGCCGCTGATAGGACATACAATACCGCAGTCAAGGATAATCTGCCTGTATTCCTGCAGGTCATTCTTGTTTTCGGCCTCCACATATCTGTTATGGATTTCATCGTATTTCTTCTGTTCGCGAAGGACATTCGGATTAGTGGCGCGGAACTGGGCCTCGTCGAAGCTGTCGCCGAATTTCTTGCGTCCCTTGGCCACTTCCTTGTTGATTTTCTCCTCTATCTTTGAAAGATAGTCCTCGATGAGAACATCGGCCCTGTACCGTTTCTTGGAATCTTTATTGTCGATAAGCGGATCGTTGAAAGCCCCAACATGACCGGAAGCCTCCCAAATCCTCGGATGCATGAATATGCAGGAATCGATACCTACAATATTCTCATTGAGGCGGGTCATAGCATTCCACCAGTATTGCTTGATGTTGTTTTTGAGTTCAACTCCCATCTGGCCGTAATCGTAAACGGCTGCAAGTCCGTCATAAATCTCACTTGACGGGAAAATAAAACCGTACTCTTTGCAATGAGCAACAAGTACTTTGAACAATTCGTCCTGTGTCATTTTATCTATATCCTAATAGTTTCTCTTTGAGGCTGGCAAAGTTAAGAATTTCCTTTGAGAATTTCTGCAAGAGGAACCATAACAAATGCTCTTTCTTCCATTCGCGGATGGGGAATCACAAGTTCCTCCGTTTCCCAGCTTTCATTACCCAAAAGCAGCAGGTCTATATCGATTATTCTGCTGGAATAGACCCTCCTGCCCTTTTTGTCGAGCACGATTCCCTCGCTCTCGCGACCCATCTGCCTTTCCACCTTTTTGCAGAGCCCGAGCAGTTCCGGGGCAGGCAAATCCGTCTCGAAGACCACTGCCATATTCATAAAGTCCGGCCCTTCGAAACCCATTGCGGCCGATTCGAAAATGCCCGAACGGCGCAGACATTTGGACCCGAGTTCCTTCTCGAGCAATTCTATTGCCCGATTCAGATTCGCAGCCCTATCCAGAAGGTTGCTGCCCAAACCCAGATAAAGCTCTCTAGTCATCGAATTCGGGGTCCATACCCAGGGCAATTCTTGCTTCATCTGAAAGCAGACTCTGATCCCAGGCCGGTTCAAAAACCAATTCTATTTCGCAACTGCGTATTCCCGGTGTAAGTTCCACCCCTCTTTTCACATCCGCCATCACCTCATCTGCCATAGGGCAGTTGGGAGCAGTGAAAGTCATAACGATGTGGACATCGTGCTCCTTGTTTATGTTCAATTCGTATATCAGACCCAAATCATAGATATTCACAGGAATTTCCGGGTCGTAAACCTGCTTGAGAGCCAAAACCACTGCATCGTAAAGGGGAGCCAACTCCTTCACATCTTCTGCTGTAAGTATTTCGTTTTCAGACATTTTCTTTTGCTGTTGCTTTAATTGTCTCTATCATCGAAGCCAAACCGTTCACCCTTGTTGGAGACAGGTTCTGCTCCAGACCTATTGTTCTCACAAAGGAGAAATCATCTGCAAGTATTTCACTTGCCGAGCGTCCGGAATACACACTTATGAGCAGGGAAATAATTCCCTTGGTAATGATCGCATCGCTGTCAGCATAGAAATAGAGCAGTCCGTCTTTTACTTCACTGTCTATCCATACTCTTGATTGACAACCTTTTACCAATCTGTCTTCCGTCTTTTTATCCTCCGGGAAAGCTTTCAGGTTCTTTCCCAGTTCAATGATATATTCGTATTTGTCCAACCATTCATCGAACATGGCAAAATCTTCGATGATGCTCTGTTTTGCTTCTTGAAGTGTCATATCAACATTGCTATTGCTTTATCTAGCGAAGATATAAAATATTCTGCTTCCTGCATAGTATTGTATGCCGCAAAAGATGCCCTCAACATTCCAGTGCATCCCATCCTGTTTACAAGAGGTTCCGCACACATATATCCCGACCTCAGAGCAATTCCCATCTTGTCTAGTATGAGAGCCAGATCTTCGTGATGCGCCCCCTCCACCGTAAAGGAGAATAGTGCGATTTTATCTTCAAAATTAATAGGATCGCCATACAAATGCACTCTATTATTAGATTTAAGTGCTTGATACACAAATAGTTTAATCTTTTCGAGAGCGTCTTTCACCTCCCCTTCCCGGCTTTGTTTCAAAAGCTCAAGTGCAGGAATGAGAGTTGGTGTTCCATTTATGTTCTGTGTACCTGCCTCAAACTTGTATGGCAGAGGAGCAAATGTCGATTCCCTGAAATTCACCGTTCCAACCATCTCTCCTCCTCCGAGGAAAGGTGGCATTGCATTCAGAAGTTCCTCTTTCCCATAGAGAATGCCGCTTGCAGTCGAAGCAAAAATCTTGTGACCTGAAAAACAGTAGAAATCACAATCCAAGTCCTGAACATCCACAGGACAATGTACTATTCCCTGAGCCCCGTCAATCAAAACCTTCACTCCCCTCTCATGGGCAATCTCAATTGCTTTCTTAATTGGATTTACAATTCCAAGCACATTTGAAATATGACAGAGCGCAAGCAATTTTGTCCTTTTCCCAATAAGCTCGGGGAGCAAATCAAGTCTCAATTCTCCCCTTTCATCTACTGGAAGCATTTTCAGAACAGCAGATTTTTTATGGCATATAAACTGCCAAGGCAAAAGATTGGAATGATGCTCAGCCTGCGACACGATTATCTCGTCGCCTTCGTGAATGAAAGCATCGGCAAAAGAATTGGCAACAAGATTTATCGAAAAAGTTGTGCCGGAAGTGAATATTATTTCCTTTGTATCTTTGGCATTGATATATGCTCTGACAGCTTCCCTGCTCTCTTCATAAATATCTGTAGCCTCGGCCGAAAGTTTATGAACGGCACGATGGATATTTGCATTGTGATTCAAAGCCAAATCACACTGCATTTTGGCAACCGATTCAGGTCTTAGAGATGTTGCGGCATTGTCCAGATATACCAAAGGTTTACCGTAAACCTCCCTCTTAAGACCAGGAAACTGAGCTCTGAATTCCTCTGTTTTCATATTAAATGTTCCACGTGGAACTACAACATCTGAAGTGCAGACTTGATAAGTTCCTCAACTTTTGCGTTTGGATTTTGTTTGATAAGTTGCTGAAGGGCCTTGGAAATATTAGGCTTGGAAAAACCAAGCATTTGAAGAGCAGTTGCAGCCTCTTCCATAACAGCATTTTTGTCTGCAACAAAAAGAGCATCCGGAGCGAGACCCTCCCCTTTCACTATCTTGTCCTTAAGCTCAAGTATCATTCTTTGAGCAGTCTTGAGACCTATACCCTTCACACTTTTTATTGCATTGACATTCTCCGAAAGAATGGCATCGCGGAGTTCATCGGCAGAAAAAGAAGAAAGAATTACCCTTGCAGTATTAACTCCAACCCCGGATACACTGATAAGAAGTTGGAAAAGGGCTCTCTCATCCTTGCTTGAAAAACCATAGTACAACTCCACATCAGAACTGTTCTGAATGTGGTGATGTATATAAAGTTTTGCTTCCTGTTTATTCTCCAAAGAAGCATAGGTCTGCAAAGAAATTTCGATTGAATAGCCAATTCCCTGATTATCCAATACAACTTGAGTTGGACTCAACTCAACAATTTTGCCGCTAATATAATCTATCATCGTCCGAAATATAATAACAAAACCGAAATGTCAGATGGGCTGACGCCAGAAATCCTACTGGCCTGGGCAATAGTTTGAGGCCGGTATTTTTCCAATTTCTGCCTACATTCAATACTTAGCGATGCTATTTTGGAAAAATCGAAATTTTCAGGAATTTTCAAATTTTCCAGATGTTTGATTTTATCTGCCTGCTGCTTTTCCCTTTCAATATAACTTCTGTATTTTATTGAAATATCGGCTGATTCTGAAATTTCATCACTGTAATCTGTTCCACGTGGAACAAATTGCAACAGTTCCTTAACGCTCAATTCAGGCCTGGTAGCAAGGTCCGACAGCTTTTTTGATTCATTAACCGTACTGGCATTCTTTTGCAAAAGAAGAGGATTTATTTGCTCCTGTTTGAGATTATGAGTATAAAAATACTCCTCCAGTTCCTTTACTTTACTGTATTTTTCCTCACAAAGCCTGTAACGGCTGTCACTACACAAGCCAATACTTCTGGAAAGAGGAGTAAGTCTGTAATCTGCATTGTCCTGCCTTAAAAGAATGCGATACTCAGCCCTTGATGTAAACATTCTGTAAGGCTCGTCAACTCCCTTGGTAACCAGATCGTCTATAAGCACGCCAATATAGGCCTCGTCTCTCTTTAAAATCAAAGGCTCTTTTTCCTTAATCTTAAGAGCCGCATTTATTCCGGCTATCAGACCCTGTGCAGCAGCCTCTTCATAACCTGTAGTTCCATTGATTTGCCCGGCAAAAAAGAGATTTTCAAATTCCTTGAGTTCAAGACTCGGCTTCAGTTGTGTTGGATCGAAATAATCATACTCAACAGCATAAGCAGGACGGAAAATACGAGCATTTTCCATTCCTCTTATCTTGTGGAGAGCTGCAAGCTGAACCTGCATAGGAAGAGAAGATGAGAATCCTTGAAGATAATACTCATTTCCGTATCTGCCTTCAGGCTCCAAGAAAAGCTGATGCTCTGTCTTGTCAGGAAATACTCTGAGCTTATCCTCAATGCTAGGACAATATCTTGGACCCCGTCCGGAGATGAGACCTGTAAATAACGGGGAGTCCTTGAAACCGGACCTCAACTCATCGTGAACAGCTTCGTTGGTATGAAGAATGTAACAAGGCATCTGGGGATTTCCCTGCTGAACACTTGAAGCTCTGTCAAGATAAGAGAATCGGCCGGGAACTTCATCACCGAACTGTAAAGGAAGAATGGATGTATCGACAGATCTTATGTCAATTCTCGGAGGGGTTCCTGTTTTCATTCTGGAGGTTTTGATTCCGAGAGACTTCAATTGTTCTGTCAGTCCATAAGAAGCCATCTCCCCTATTCTTCCTCCTGTCAACTGCTGCCTGCCGACAAAGAGTTTTCCGGAAAGAAAGGTTCCGGCGCTCAAAACAAGTGTCTGAGATTTGAAAATTTGACCATCGGAGGTACGAATACCGCAAAATTTTGAATTCTCAAGAAGAAAAGAAACGGCAATTCCTTCGTAAATATCTAATAATGAATTACTTACAAGGATATTCCTCCAATTGCGTGAAAATTCAATTTTGTCGCATTGAGCCCTTGGACTCCACATTGCCGGACCCTTTGAACGGTTTAGCATACGGAACTGGAGTGTGGACATATCGGTCACAATTCCACTCCATCCTCCAAGCGCATCAACCTCCCTTATTATCTGCCCCTTGGCAATTCCGCCAACAGCAGGATTGCAGGACATCTTGGCAAAAGAAAGAGCATCCATAGAAACAAGCAGGGTCGAACAACCCAAACCGCTTGCAGCCATTGCAGCTTCACAACCGGCATGTCCCCCACCGATAACTATGACATCGTACTCCTTTTTCATTTAAGGTTCTCCCTTATTCCAAGATAATAGTTTTCCTTGCTTCTCATTGTGGCAATATCCTCGGGACTGTGATCATCATATCCAATAAGATGCAGAAGTCCGTGGACAATTACCCTGTTGAGTTCATCTTTGAATTCAGTGCCATAAAAATTGGCATTCTCCCTCACTGAATCTATGCTTATGAAAAGATCCCCGCTGAGAATATTCTTTTCACAATAATCGAAAGTAATGATATCTGTAAAGTAGTCGTGCTGGAGATATTTGATATTCACATCCAGGATATAATTGTCGCTGCAGAAAATCACATTCACATCCCCAATTCTCTTGATCTCGCTTTCAGCCACGAGTTTCAGCCAGCGTTTTGTAAGACTGCGCTCCTTGTATTCGAACTTGATGTCCTCGTTGAAAAACCTTATCATTTTAACTACTTCAAAATCCTACAAATTTACAAATAAGATAAGCCTTTCGCAAAAATTGCATCGGAAAAAAGTTGCAGGAGAAAAAATTAAATGATAAAATTGGATTAAAGAAGAATAATTCATATCTTTGGAAGACATTTCGATTAAAACTAATACTAAGATATGGAATTAAAGAAAACAGATGGCGCAAACCTTGAGAACAAGAGACTTCTGTTCGTGGAAATCGGACTCATAGTGGCTCTTGCCCTTACTTTTGGCGCTTTCTCCTGGAGCACCAAGGAGAAACAGGCATCGGTTCTGGATGCAGGACCTGCAATGACAATTGAAGTTGATGACGTTCCAATCACCCAGGAGGCACCTCCACCTCCACCAGAGACACCGAAGGTTCCTGTCCTTTCAGACCAGATTGATATTATCGACGATGATATCAAAGTCGAGGACAACATCCTCAATCTTGACGACGATGACAACATCGAAATTGAAATCAAAGACTACATCGAAGGTCCAGAAGAGGAAGTAATTGAGGAAGAAGAAATTCCATATGTCTTCGTGGAGCAGAAACCTAGTTTCCGCGGTGGCGATGCAAACGCATTCTCAAAATGGGTTGCAGAAAGGCTTGTATATCCTGAAATTGCCAAAGAAAACGGTGTTCAGGGACGTGTAATGGTTTCCTTTACAATCAAGTCAGACGGTTCTGTAGCCAACGTCAAAGTTACTCGCAGCCTCGACCCTGCTCTTGACAAAGAGGCAGTAAGAGTGGTATCTTCTTCACCGAAGTGGACTCCTGGAAAACAGAGGGACCGCGCAGTGAACGTTACCTACAACCTTCCTGTAATATTCCAGTTGAGATAATCAGTAAAATGCTCATAAAGTCCGGCCTCTATGGCGTATAAGCGCCAGAAGGCCGGATATTTATATGAAATCTATGCAGGAAAAAATTGAAACAGCTGTATTTGTGGGTATAATACGCCCGCAGGATGAAGAAAGAAAAGTGAGGGAATACCTCGACGAACTTGAATTTCTGGCCGAAACAGCCGGAGTTCAGGGCGACAGGAAATTTCTTCAGAGGGTGGACCGCCCGGACAATGCAACATATATACGCAGCGGAAAGCTCGAAGAAATTGCAAACTACTGTGAAGAAAACTCAATAAACTATGTGATCTTCGATGATGAACTGAGCGGCATGCAGCAGCGCAATATCGAAAAAATCGTCAAATGCAGCGCCATTATAGACCGTACAAGTCTCATTCTGGAAATATTTGCACAAAGGGCACAGACTTCCTATGCTAAAATGCAGGTGGAACTTGCCCGTTACAACTATATGCTTCCACGACTGGCAGGCATGTGGACCCACCTCGAAAGGCAGCGCGGCGGTCGCGGTACCAGAGGCGGTATGGGAGAAACCCAGATAGAAGTGGACAGACGTATAGTCAAAGAACGTATAACACGCCTTAAAGAGCAGCTTAAGAAAGTGGACAAGCAGATGGCAACCCAAAGGGGAAACCGCGGCAATATGGTCCGTCTGGCGCTTGTAGGCTATACGAATGTGGGTAAATCTACCATAATGAACATGCTCGCAAAGTCCGAAGTGTTTGCAGAGAACAAACTCTTTGCAACTTTGGACACTACCGTACGCAAAGTAGTGATAGAAAATGTTCCTTTCCTTCTGAGCGACACTGTAGGATTTATAAGAAAACTGCCTACCCAACTCATAGAGGCCTTCAAAAGCACCCTCGACGAAGTGCGTGAAGCCGACATCCTCCTCCACGTGGTTGACATCTGTGCCCCAGACTTCGAAGAACAGATGGCAATAGTGGAGAAAACCCTTGAAGACATAGGAGCAGGAAACAAACCTGTATATGTGGTTTTCAACAAAATAGACAGCTACACCTACGAGCCGTACGACGAGTTCTCACTTGAACCTAAAAACAAGAACAACAGGAGTTTGGATGAGCTCAAGAACAGCTGGATAGCAAGCGAAAAAGCCCCTTGCATCTTTATTTCGGCAAAGGAGAAAATCAACATAGAAAAACTCCGCAACGACATTTACAAAATGGTTGCGGAGATTCATGCAGGGCGTTACCCTTTCAATAATTTCCTCTATTAGTCAGAGAACTTGGCCTTGAGGAATTCCCTGTTGAGGCGGGCGATATGCTGAACTGATATACCCTTAGGACACTCGAGCTCACAAGCTCGGGTGTTTGTGCAATTACCGAAGCCAAGTTCGTCCATCTTGGCAACCATGGCTTTTGCCCTGCGCTTAGCTTCAGGCCTGCCCTGAGGGAGCAGTGCGAGAGAGCTGACTCTGGCTGCAACAAAAAGCATTGCCGATCCGTTCTTGCAAGTGGCAACACAGGCTCCACAGCCCACACAGGCAGCAGCATCCATACTTTCCTCGGCCTTGTCGTGAGGTATGAGCAGAGTATTGGCATCCTGAGCCGATCCGGTATTCACGGAGATGAATCCGCCGGCCTGGAGAATCTTGTCAAAAGCCCTGCGGTCAACAACAAGGTCCTTTATTACAGGGAATGCAGCACTTCTGAAAGGCTCAACAGTAATGGTAGCTCCATTCTTGAAATGCCTCATAAATAGCTGACAGGTGGTAACGTGATCGTCGGGACCGTGAGCACGACCGTCGATATACAAAGAGCAGGCACCGCAAATACCCTCGCGGCAATCGTGGTCGAAAGAAACAGGACCGCTGCTCTGGCAACCTCTCTCAACTGCAACAGGATCGTTGCCCTGAGAAATAAGCTGCTCATTGAGAATGTCGAGCATCTCGAGGAAGGAAGCGTCCTCCTCAATACCTTCTATGTGGTAGGTCTCGAAATGTCCCTTGACCTTGGCGTTCTTCTGACGCCATATTTTAAGATTGAATTCCATTGCTTTAGTCTTTGTAGTTTCTCGTTTTCACTTCAATAAATTCGTACTTGAGAGGCTCTTTGTGGAGTTCAGGCTCTACACCTTCACCCTTGTACTCCCAGGCTGCAACATACATAAAGTTCTTGTCGTCGCGCTTGGCTTCACCTTCCTCTGTCTGGCTTTCTACACGGAAGTGACCACCGCAAGACTCTTTCCTTTCGAGAGCATCACGGGCCATAAGTTTACCGATTTCAAAGAAATCTTCCAGACGGAGAGCCTTTTCAAGTTCCTGGTTGAACTCGTGCTGATTGCCGGTAACCTTCACATTCTCATAGAAATGCTTCTGAAGTTTCTCTATCTCCACGATAGCCTTCTTAAGGCCTTCCTCATCGCGTGCCATACCAACATATTCCCACATAATGTGGCCGAGTTTCTTGTGGATGGAATCCACGCTCTCAGTTCCATTGATGGCAAAGAGACGGTCTATACGTTCCTGAACTGCATTTTCGGCATCGGCAAATTCCTTGGTTTCAGTATTGGTTTTAGGGTCTGCGAACTTCTTGGAAAGGTAGTCACCTATTGTAACAGGGACAATGAAGTAACCGTCGGCCAGACCCTGCATAAGGGCAGAAGCTCCCAGTCGGTTTCCACCATGATCTGAGAAGTTGGCTTCACCTATTGCATAAAGGCCCGGAATGGTTGTTTCAAGGTTGTAGTCAACCCAAATACCTCCCATTGTGTAGTGAATTGCCGGATAAATCATCATAGGCTCCTCCCATGGAGAAGAAGCGGTGATTTTCTCATACATTTCGAAAAGGTTGCCGTAACGCTCAGCCACCTTCTGATGTCCCAGACGGTTGATTGCATCGGAGAAATCAAGGAACACGGCCTTTCCGGTCTCATTTACACCGAAGCCGGCATCGCACCTTTCCTTTGCAGCACGCGAAGCCACGTCACGAGGTACAAGGTTTCCGAATGCAGGATAACGGCGCTCGAGATAGTAGTCCCTGTCCTCCTCTGGAATCTGGCTGGCTTTGATTTCGTGCTTGCGGAGTCTTTCAACATCCTCAAGTTTCTTAGGTACCCATATACGGCCGTCGTTACGCAGCGATTCACTCATAAGGGTGAGTTTGCACTGCTGGTCGCCGTGTACAGGAATACAGGTCGGGTGGATCTGCGCAAAGCAAGGGTTTGCAAAGTAAGCACCTTTCTTCCAGCACTGTACAGCAGCAGAACCATTGCTGTTCATGGCATTGGTGGAGAGGAAATAAGTATTTCCATATCCGCCGGTTGCAATGATTACGGCGTGGGCACCGAAACGCTCCAACTGACCTGTCACGAGGTTGCGGGCAATTATACCCTTGGCTTCACCGTTTACAAGAACAAGGTCGAGCATCTCGTAGCGAGGGTAGCTCTTTACTGTTCCGGCAGCAATCTGGCGGTTGAGGGCAGCATAGGCTCCAAGAAGAAGCTGCTGTCCGGTTTGGCCTCTTGCATAGAAGGTACGGCTCACCTGAACACCACCGAAAGAACGGTTGGAGAGGTATCCGCCGTATTCACGGGCAAAAGGAACGCCCTGTGCTGCGCACTGGTCGATGATTGCAGCGCTCACCTCTGCCAAACGATAAACATTGGCTTCACGGGAACGGTAGTCGCCGCCTTTGATTGTGTCATAGAACAAACGATAGATGGAATCGTTGTCGTTCTGATAGTTCTTGGCAGCATTGATACCTCCCTGGGCCGCAATGGAGTGTGCGCGGCGTGGAGAGTCGCTGATGCAGAAAACCTTCACATTGTAACCGAGTTCGCCGAGAGTGGCAGCGGCCGATGCGCCACCGAGACCGGTACCGACTACGATGATGTCCAGTTTTCTCTTGTTGTTCGGGCTGACAAGATGGATTTCTGACTTGTGCTTGGTCCATTTTTCGGCCAATGGTCCGTCAGGAATTTTTGAGATTAATTTATCTGCCATTTTATCTATATGATTAATATGATTTACTTTCCTTAAAACAATGACGGCTCCCCCGCTTTCGCCACAGGATCAATTCCCAAATGACGATATGCAAGGTCTGTGGCTACCCTGCCCCGCTGTGTACGCACAATGAAACCTTCCTTTATGAGGAAAGGTTCATAAACCTCTTCAAAAGTGCCCTGGTCCTCCCCTATTGCCGTGGCAATGGTATTGGCTCCTACCGGACCGCCCTTGAAATTGTTTATAATGGCGCCGAGAATCTTGTTGTCTATACTGTCCAGACCCCGGGTGTCTATCTTGAGTTTGTTCAAAGCATAACGCGCTATTTCCAGAGTGATGCGCCCATCGGCCATAACCTGGGCGAAATCCCTCACCCTTCTAAGCAGGGCGTTGGCTATACGCGGCGTTCCGCGACTGCGCAATGCAATCTCCTTTGCGGCCTCTTCATCTATGTCCACCTTGAGTATGGATGCGCTGCGGCAGACTATATGCATAAGGTCCGTAACATCGTAGTATTCCAGAGCGCAGGTAATGCCGAATCGGGCCCGCAAAGGAGCTGTCAGAAGACCGCTGCGCGTGGTTGCACCCACAAGGGTGAAAGGATTGAGATTGATACGGACAGATCTTGCTCCCGGCCCCTTGTCCAACATTATGTCTATCACAAAATCCTCCATTGCGGAGTAAAGATATTCTTCGACTTCGGGGCTGAGACGATGGATTTCATCTATAAAGAGTACGTCACCGCTCTCCAGAGATGTAAGAAGGCCGGCCAGATCTCCCGGTTTGTCAAGAACAGGACCGGAAGTGATTTTGAGATTAACCCCCATCTCGTTGGCAATGATATGGGCAAGCGTAGTCTTTCCAAGACCCGGAGGGCCGTGGAAGAGCGTGTGGTCGAGAGACTCCCCTCTCAACTTTGCGGCCTGGATATAAATCTTCAGATTGGAAACTATCTCCCTCTGTCCTGTGAAATTTCCCAGGTCCTGAGGACGTATAATTCCATCCAAATCCTTATCTTTGTTCTCGATTGCCTTATGAGGGTTGAAGTCCGGCATTGCATCGCTTTTTACAAAAACATACAAATATAGTCAATTATTTATTTATTTGTTTTTATTGTAATTAAGTGTGGAAATGTGGAAAAGTCAAAAAGACTGCTGATACTCAATAAATTAGGCTTTGGAAAATTTTTAATTGAATGTTGATAACTTGTAGAATAAAATGTGGATAAGTTTTCGGCTCGTGTTTTCCACAGCTGAATCAACAGGTTTTCCACAGAGTTTTCCACAATTTTTGATAGAAAAATGACCGTAAACCAAAAGGCGAGCGAACAACTTCTGCAATGCCTCAAAACAGACAGGGACATAATCTGCCGTTCCCTTTTCTTTTCTGCAAAATGGTTTGTTCTCAGCCATTGCGCCCTTGATGGTTTTCATCTGGTGGTGCTTCCCGACAGCGAAAGTGCTGAATACTGCTGCTCCGACCTTTACAATATGCTTGATGGAGATAAGGTTTTTTATCTTCCTCATCTTGCTTCAGGAGTGGAAAAGAGCAATTTTCTTTCTACTTTGAGTGTTCAGAGGACAACGGCTGTACAGAAAATGATAGAGTGTGCGCGTTCCGGAGAAAATTGCATTGTTGTAAGCTATCCTCAGGCTTTGGATGAACTCATTCCTGCATCGGAAGAAATAGCCGATGCTTCCCTGTTTCTTCACAAGGGAGAGGAATTTCCTTACGACAAACTCATAGACACTTTATCTTCCAAAGGTTTCGAAAGGGTTGATTTTGTTTCCGTTCCCGGACAGTTCGCCGTTCGCGGCAGCATTATAGATTTCTTCTCATATTCCAACAATGAGGCCTACCGCCTGTCTTTCTGGGGTGATGAAATAGAAAATATCCATATTTTCGACTGCAATACCCAACTTTCAAAAAGCGAAGTCGAGAGTGCAGGAATAATATCCAACATAATATGTACCCGCAGTGAAAGGAACATACTGGAACTGCTTCCAAAAGACAGCGTTATCTGGCTCGATGCCTGCGAACTCTATAAGGAATCGGCCTTTTACCCTCTCACTGCACCTTTCAGGAAGGTCTATCTCGACAGTCCGCTCGATAATCTGCAGGCAAGGACAATAGATTTCGACATTTATCCACAGCCGGTATTCAACAAGAATTTCGAACTTCTGACTTCTGATATAAGGCAGCGCAGCGAAAATGGATTCAAGATTCTGATATACTGCGAAAAAAGCAGTCAGGCCGACAGAATTGCCAAAATACTTGAAGAGGAGAAATGCTATCTGCCCGAATTTGTGGTGGGCAAGAGCATTCACGAGGGTTTCATCGACAAATGTGACAAGCTTTGCCACTATTCCGACCACCAAATTTTCGAGCGCTTCCAGAGGGTTCAGCTCAGAAGGAGCGTAGAGAAAACAGAACAGCTCACAATCAACGATTTGGCATCGTTCAATATAGGCGATTATGTGGTGCACATCGACCACGGAGTGGGTATATTCGGAGGCCTTGTAAGGATAAAGGACGACAAGGGCCGATTCAAGGAGGTGGTTAAACTCACCTACAAGTACGGAGATGTGGTGTTCGTATCGGTCCATGGCCTGCACAAAATATCGCGTTTCCGCTCAAAAGACGGAGAAGCCCCGCGCATAAACAAGCTCGGCTCCAAAACCTGGATCACGCTCAAGAATAACACCAAAAGAAAGGTCAAGGACATTGCCAAGGAACTCATCCAACTTTATGCCAAGCGCAAGGCTTCCAAAGGTTTCGCTTTTTCGGCCGATTCCTACTTGCAGGATGAGTTGGAATCGTCCTTCATATATGAAGATACTCCGGACCAGGAAGAAGCTACCCGTGCGGTGAAACGCGATATGGAGGATACTCCCCCGATGGACAGGCTTATCTGCGGGGATGTGGGTTTCGGAAAAACGGAAATCGCAGTGCGCGCGGCATTCAAGGCGGCAACCGACGGAAAGCAAGTGGCTGTTCTGGTTCCTACCACAATTCTCGCCCTGCAGCACTACAACACCTTCAGTTCACGTCTTGCAAACTTCCCGTGCAGGGTGGATTATGTGAGCCGTCTCCGCAGCGCAAAAGATTTGAGCCAGATAAAGAAAGATCTGGCCGAAGGGAAGATAGACATTCTTATAGGCACTCATAAGATTCTGTCCAAAGAATTTGAATTCAAGGACTTAGGCTTGCTCATTATAGACGAGGAGCAGAAATTCGGCGTATCGGCCAAAGAAAAGTTGAGGCAATTGCAGAGCAATATAGACACTCTTACCTTGAGTGCTACACCTATTCCGCGAACCCTGCAGTTCTCCCTGCTCGGAGCCAGAGATTTGAGCATAATCAACACTCCCCCGCCGAATCGCATCCCTGTGCAGACGGAAATCATCCTGTTCAAGGAAAAGGAAATAAAGTCCATTCTCGAGTACGAACTCAAGCGCGGAGGGCAGATTTTCTTCCTGCACAACAGGGTGGAGCAGCTCGACAGCATTGCGGAAATCCTGCACAGGCTTGTACCGGACATGAGAATATGCATAGCTCACGGGCAGATGGCTCCCAAAGAATTGGAAAACAAGATGCTGGACTTCATCAACGGGGAGTATGACCTGCTTCTGTGCACTACCATCATAGAAAACGGTCTCGACATACCGAACGCCAACACCATTCTGATAAACCAGGCCCAGAACATAGGTCTGAGCGATTTGCACCAGTTGAGGGGAAGGGTCGGGCGCAGCAACAAGAAAGCCTTCTGCTATCTCATTGTTCCTCCGCTTGTGAGCATAACGGACGATGCGCGCAAGCGTCTCAAGGCCATTGAAGAGTTCTCCGACCTGGGCAGCGGTTTCAACATCGCCATGCAGGATTTGGACATCCGCGGTGCGGGCAATCTTTTGGGAGCTGAGCAAAGCGGTTTCATTATGGACATGGGTTACGAAACTTATCAGAAGATTCTGGCCGAAGCTATGGAGGAACTTGGAATGGAGACTGGTATTCAGCTGAGCGGAGGAAGGCAGAAATTCACTTCCGATTGCAGTATAGAAACCGATCAGGAAGCACTTATCCCTGATTATTACATTGACATATCTGCCGAAAAGATAAGGATTTACAAGCAACTGGACTCTATGGGCGGGGAAAAGGAGATAGACAGGCTTTACAGTCAGTTGCAAGACCGCTTCGGGCAGTGCCCGCAGGAAG
The DNA here is from genome assembly GCA_946055165.1 of uncultured Bacteroidales bacterium. GTDB lineage: Bacteria > Bacteroidota > Bacteroidia > Bacteroidales > UBA932 > Cryptobacteroides. The sequence continues at coordinate 10,450 of CAMGFA010000018.1, read as the reverse complement.
TGGACAATCTTTTCAATATTGTAAAAATCAGAAATCTGGGCGAAAAACTCGGATTTGAAAAGATTATCATAAAGAACGGAATGTTCATATGCTTCTTTATTGCAAATTCAATGTCCTCGTATTATACGTCTGATGTTTTTGCCAAGGTTTTGGAAAGGGTGAACAACAACTCCCCTTTTACTCTCAAACAGAGCGAGGGAAAACTCAAAATCATTACGAGAGGAATTAACTCCACCGCTCAGGCTCTTTCCTGCCTCAAGAAATTGCAGAATTAAACATTTGGAGCGTGGGTCTTGAAGAAGTAACAATAATTTTATAAATTTGCGGGCTGATAATTTATGGCCAATTTATTGATTGAAATGGGTAACACCGCTCTGAAAGCGGCTTGGTCCGAGGGAAACACTCTCGGAAAAACAGTCCGCTACCAGGGAGAGAAATTCATTGAATTCATTTCTGCCCTGGTGGAGAAGGAAAAGCCCGAAGTCTTTGTAATGGCCACAGTCAGAGACCTTTCCAAACAGGACGAGGAGTTTCTTGCAGGAATATGCAAGCGCTTCGTACTCATCAATACCAGCAATCAGGCCCTTTTCAGAGCCTATCAGCTGCCTGAGTACCTTAGTCCAGACAGGGCTGCGGGAATTATAGCGGTCCGCAGGCTTTTCCAGGGAAAGGAATGCCTGCTTTTCGACTTTGGAACGACTCTTTCCATAGATTTCATCTCCAGAGACGGAAATTACAGGGGAGGAAACGTGTCTTTGGGTCTGAGGACCAGGCTCAAGGCTGTGAACCGCTATGCCAGGTCCCTGCCTTTGGCAAACACACCCAAAGAGGACATTCAGTTGGGTACTTCTACGCTCAGCGGAATAGAAGCGGGTGTGCTTCAAGGCATAAAGTTTGAAGTTGACGGCTACATTGCGCAGAATCCTGAAAGCGTAATTGTATTTACGGGGGGAGACGCGAATTATTTCTCGCGTCTTACCAAGAATTCTGTGTTTGTAGTTAATAATTTGGTATTGATGGGATTAGCTACCATCGCAATGGATTATGAAAAGGATTGACAAGATATTGCTCATTTTTGTAGCACTTCTGTGGTCTGTTGCACTCGGAGCAACGGACGGCGGGGGAGGTTTCAGTTCATTTGCTCCCTATTCCATTTACGGAATAGGAGATATGCACAATATGGGCTCGGCATATAATCTCACAATGGGCGGAGTGGGCATTGCATCCCGCAACAACCGCTATATCAATTCCCTTAATCCTGCTGCTGTTACTGCACGCGACTCTCTTGCCTTCATGTCGGACTTTTCTGTTTACCAGAAAAACAACATTTACAGGCAAGGCTCGGCTGTGAGTGCGAGCAATGTGTTCAATATCAATGATATAATTATATCATTTCCGCTTTTCCCGCACACTGCAATGATGGTAGGTATCAAACCTTACAGTTCGTCCGGCTATCAGTACAGCTATTACGAGAACAAGCCGGGAGTTATCAATGAAATAGGAACTGTAAACCATCTATATTCAGGGCAGGGAAGTATGTTTCAGGCTTTTGCTGCTGCCGGAATCACACTTTTCAAAAATCTCAGCCTTGGTGCAGAATATATCCACTACTTCGGCAATACGAAGAAAAACTACAACCAGACTGTGGGTGATGCGGCATCCCTTGCTGCCTCTCAGACAACGGAAATGGTGCTTTCTTCCAATACCGTGAAGTTCGGAATACAGTATGACCAGCCGATAGCTGACAAATACCGTCTTTGTCTGGGTGCCACTTACAAGTTGAATTCAAGGCTTTACGGTTTTTCCAATTCGGAGTATATGGGCGGAAATGCTGTTCTTATCAGCCGCTCCGACACTCTTGCCAATCTGGCTTCTCCGGTGAATCTGGCTTCAGAAGCAGGAGTTGGTATTGCCTTTGTATATGGAAAAAAATTCCGTGCAGAGTTCGACTACATCTACTCGGACTGGAGCAACAGCAATTTTGAAAAGAACTGGGGATTTTCCGTGAACGGAGCTTCCGGGGAACCTGTTTTCAGAAGTTGCGCAAGCCACAGTTTCCGTGCCGGAGTAGAATGGATTCCCAATCCCGGAGACATCCGTTACTACCACAACCTCATTGCCTACCGTGCAGGAGTCTATTATACCAGGGATAATTTCAGCATAAGCGGCAATCCTGTGTATTCCAGGGGAATAACCTTGGGTGCCACACTGCCTATTTTCCAGTGGTACAATGGTCTTACCGTGGGTCTTGAACTTGGTCAGCGGGGGAGTCTTAAGAACAATCTCATACGTGAGACTTACATAGGCTTCAGCCTTGGAGTGAACCTCTTCGACATCTGGTTCCAACAGTACAGATATGAATAATCAACAGTATCAGATATGAAAAAAATTAGTATTGCAATTGCAGCACTCATTCTCGCCTTGAGCAGTACCGGACTGTATGCTCAGGGAAAATTTGGTGCAGACAGCGCTGAATGTATTAAGTATCTTTCCTTCTACAGGGAGTACTTCAAACAGAAAAGTTATAACGAGGCCATTCCTAACTGGCGCAAGGCCTTCAGTCTCTGTCCTCCTACGGCAAACCAGAATATGCTTGTGGATGGAGCAACACTTTTGCGCAAACTTATCTCGTCCAACAGCAAGAACCCGGTTTATAAGGCAAAGCTTGTGGACTCGCTTATGCTCATTCACGACTTGCGTATAGAATACTATCCGAAATACGCCGTAACCGCCCGCAACAACAAGGGTTTGGATATGGCAAACTATCTCAAGGACGATGCCGAAAGGCTCTACAACGGCTACAATGAGATAATCGAGGCAAACAGGGAGCAGACCAAACCTCAGATTCTGCTTTTCGATCTGGATGCCGCCATTGAACTTTTCAAGCTCGGCTCTGTTGACGAGGAGACAATCATCAATATCTACGAGCGCAATATGGAATATCTGGCCCTTTCCCCTGAAAAGACTGCGGCCGATGCCGACATAAAGAGCAAGATCAAGACAGATATGGAGAATCTCTTCGTATCGAGCAAAGTTGCCGACTGCGACAAACTCATCGAGCTCTATACTCCGCGTTTCGAGGCCAATCCTCAGGATGTTGAGCTTGCAGGCAAGATTGTCCGCTTTATGGCCACTGCTGACGATTGTATGAACAACGATCTCTTCATTTCTGCAGTTACCCTTATGCACGAGAGCGCGCCAAGCGCATCGTCCGCCTATATGCTTTACAGGCTGAACTCTTCTACCGGCAATGTTGACCTTGCTCTCAAGTACATCGAAGAGGCCATCGCCAGCGAAGATTCCGACGCTGCAACAGATGCAGAATATTACTACGAGCTTGCAGTTTATTGCTACAAGAGCGGTCGTGCACTCAAGGCAGAGCAGGCTGCCCGCAACGTGATTCCGAATGCCGCATCGGGCGAACTCAAGGGAAAGGCTTATATGCTTCTCGGAAGCATCTGGGGAAATGTCCGCTGCGAAGGCAACGACATCCAGAAGCGTGCACCTTATTGGGTAGCAGTTGATTTCCTCGAGAAGGCCAAGGCAGCTGATCCAAGTCTTGCAGCCGATGCCAACAAGCAGATAGCCCAGTTCAAGCAGTACTATCCGCAGACCGCCGATGCCTTCATGTTCGATATCCTTGACGGACAGAGCTACGAAGTGTCTTGCAACGGCTTCAGGGCAACTACCACCGTTAGAACCCAGAAGTAGTCTTGAACGCAGGCAAACATACTGTGACAATGGCAACCGCGATGGCGGTTGCTTTTGTCGTTGTTTCCTGTTCCGGTAAACTCAAGCAGGCCCAGGAACTGGACTTGGAGCATACCCCGGTGCAGGTTGTGACCGATATGTTTGCAGTGCAGAGCAAGGACGGTATGGTTTTGCAGAGGATGGAAGCCTCTGTGATGGAACGCTATTCCACCGACTCCCTGGACTACGATTATTTCCCAAAGGGAATTCAGGTCTATGCCTACACGGAGGAAGGGCTTTTGGAAACCATTATCGTGGCGGATTTGGCAAAACATCGCAATTCAGGCAAAAAATCTCCTTCCGAACAGTGGGAAGCTTATGGCAATGTGGTGATAAGCAATGTGACAAAGCGTCAGACAATGGAAACAGACACCATTTACTGGGACCGCGAAAAACAGGAAATCTATACCCATTGCTATGTGAAACTGAGTTCTGACCAAGGTTTTATGCAGGGTTACGGCATGCGCAGCGACGACCGTGCGCGCAATGCCATTCTCCTGTCCACTTTCGACAGCTATGCTCTTACCTCCCAGGACAGCACGGCCACAGCCATAGACTCGGTGAACTTTATCGGGCCTTTGCTCAAATGATGTTTTTTTATTATCTTCGCAACCCATTATAGAAAAAATTAATAAACAGTAATACAATATGGCAGTACTTCAAAAAATGCGCGAAAAGTTTGGTATCGCAATTTCGGTTATCATCGCGCTTTCACTCCTGTACTTCATTGCCCCTATGGACGACTTGATGAATCTCTTCAGCAAGCCGCAGAACGTAGGGGAAATCGCAGGCACAGGCATTACCTATGAAGATTATATGGCAGAGGTAAACTATTTTACCACTATCCACGAAATCACCACAGGTTCTTCGGTTCAAAATGAGCAGAGCCAGCAGCAGATCCGCAATTCGGCCTGGCAGTCCCTTCTGGACCGTTATATGTTCTTCAAGAATTGTGATGCAGCAGGCATCAAGGTTACCGATGCGGAAATTGCAGACCTCTTCTCTGGCGAGCACCTTTCTCCTATCATCTCCCAGAACCCGATGTTCGCCGATGAAAGCGGTGCCTTCTCCGTTGCAAGAGTGCTTCAGGTCGATGCTGCAGCTCAGGAAGACCCTACACTCAAAACCTATTGGGACTATCTCAAGACAACAATCCGCACCCAGCAGTACTATAACAAGTATGCAGCTCTGTTCTCACTCAGCTCCATCGACAGCCCTGCCCGTCTGCAGGCAGCCGTAGCAGAGGCCAACACCACCGCTGACATAGCTCTTGTTACTGTACCTTATTCCTATGTCCGTGATACCACCATCAAGGTTTCACAGTCCGAAATCAAGAACTACTACAATGCCCACAAAGAGGAATACAAGCAGCAGGCAAACCGTGACATTGAATATGCAGTGTTTGAGGTAAAGCCTTCCAACGAGGACATAGCCGCTGCAGCCAATGCAGTAGAGAGTGTTATCGATGAATTCGCTGCTACAAGCAATGTGAAGAATTTCCTTCTCAAGTATTCAGACCGTCCTTACAGCGAGTACTGGTACCGTAAAGGCGAGCTCAAGACCGTGAACTCCGATATCGACGATTTCGTGTTCTCCGGTGCAAAGGGCGTTTCGAAAATCTTCAACAGCAACAATACCTATTACGCCGCCAAGGTTGTGAACAGCGCAAACCTTCCGGACTCCGTATATGTTAAACATATCCTCCTTACAGGCACAGATGCAAAGCACAAGGCCGACAGCCTTTGTCTTGTTGCAAGCCGTCGTCCTGCATCGTTCAACAACCTTGCAGCCGAGTATTCGGAGGATCAAGCTTCCCAGGCCGACGGTCAGATCGGAAACATCGGGTGGATGACCCAGTCCTATATGATTCCTGGTCTCGAATCGGTAATCACAGCTCAGGTTAACAAGCCTTACGTGCTCAATACCCAGTATGGTACTCACGTGGTAATGGTCAGCAAGACAAGCAAAGCTCTGCCAAAGAAGCAGGTTGCCATTCTTGAGAAGCAGGCCGTAGCCAGCAAGGAGACATTCAACAGCTATTATGCTCAGGCAAATGCTCTTGCAACACTCGCCGGCGGCAAATATGACGGCTACCTCAAGGCTTGTGACAGTCTCGGTGTCTATTCCCACCGTCAGAACAATGTTCTTGAAAGCACATCTACCTACGGCTCCATCGATCAGGCCAAGGAAGTTACCCGTTGGATCTTCGATGCCAAGAAGGGCAGTGCTTCCGGAATTATTACTGTGGACAACAAGTATTTCTTTGTTGCTGCCGTGAAGGAAGTCCGCAAGGAGGGTTACAAGGATATCAAGGAACTCAGCTACTCCATTGAGAACCGTCTCTACACCCAGAAGAGGAATGAGGCCAAGACTGCAGAGGTTCAGAACCTTATCTCAGGATGCACAAGCATAGAGGAAGTTGCCGAAGTTCTTTCACAGGAAGTGCGCAATATCAGCGATGTTTCCTTCTCTCCTCGCAGTATGGGTGCCGTTGAGCCTGCAGTTCTCGGTGCCATCGAGACAACTGAAGTTGGCTCTGTAAGCCGTGCAGTTGAAGGAAGCAGGGGAGTTTATGTGTTCAGACTCGACCGCAAGGATGCCGGCAGCTTCTACACAGAGGAAGATGCAAAGAATGTATCAGCCCAGAAGGCAATGTACTCTTCACAGCTTATTATGCCTGTAATGCAGCAGGAAGCCGGTGTGAAGGACAATAGGGCAAGATATTATTAATACAGAAATCGCCACATAATATGAAACAGAAAATTCAAGACAAATTTGCTTCTCTTTATGGAGAAGGCGGCGTTCTGTACGCAAGTGCGGGCCGTATCAACCTTATCGGCGAGCACACCGATTACAATGGTGGTTATGTATTCCCGGGAGCAATCGACAAGGGAATAATGGCCAAGCTCAAAGTGAACGGCACATCAAAGGTACGCGCTTATTCATTGGATTACAATGAAGAAGTTGAATTTGGCTTGAATGAAGAAGATGCACCTTCCCAGTCCTGGGCAAGGTATATCTTCGGTGTCTGCCGCGAAACCGCAAAGCGCGGCGGCAAAGTCGAAGGTTTCGACACTGTTTTTGCAGGTGATGTTCCTCTCGGAGCCGGTCTGTCCTCATCGGCCGCTCTCGAGAGTTGTTTTGCTTTTGCAATCAACGATATTTTCTCAAATGATTTCAATCTCTTTGAGCTCGCAAAGATAGGTCAGAGCACCGAGCACAATTACTGCGGCGTGAAGTGCGGCATTATGGACCAGTTCGCTTCCTGTTTCGGAAAGCAAGGCTGCCTCATCCGCCTTAACTGCAAGACCTTGGAGTACAAGTACTTCCCATTCGACCCGGAAGCTCACGGATACAAGCTCGTGCTCATCGACTCCTGCGTAAAGCACGAGTTGGCATCGTCGGCCTACAACAAGCGTCGCGAGTCTTGTGAAAGGGCTGCAAGAGCTATCGCCAAACTTCATCCTGAGGTTGAGTATTTGTCCGATGCAAAGCGCGTCTGGCTGGAGGAGGTCCGTACCCAGATCAGCGAAGAGGATTTCCTTCGCGCCGAATATGTGATTGGTGAGGTTCAGCGGGTTCTTGATGTATGTGACGCTCTTGAGCGTAACGATTATGAGACTGCTGGCGAGATGATGTACCAGACCCACTTCGGAATGAGCCGCCTCTATGAGGTGAGCTGCGAAGAGCTGGACTTCCTCAACAGGATTGCCCGCAAGTGCGATGTAAGCGGTTCCCGTGTAATGGGAGGCGGCTTTGGCGGTTGTACTATCAATCTTGTAAAGAAAGAGCTTTACGATAATTTCATTTCTGTGGCCCGCGCACGTTTCACCGAACAGTTCGGTCACGAGCCTAAGGTTTATGACGTTGTAATCAGCGACGGCGCCCGCAGAGCAGAATAAATTTTTTATGAGAAAGGCGATTATTTTATTATTGCCTTTCTTTGCTCTGATGTCTTGCAACAGGCATATTGCAAAGAATCAGAATATGGAGCAGGAGAGTTTTACAAATAAGCTCTTCTACTCCATTTCTGAAAATAAGGCAAAAGAAAACTTTGTGTTTTCCCCGCTCAGTCTTGAGACGGACCTGGCGCTTTGTGCAACAGGCACAGCCGGGCGTACTGCGCAGGAGTTTTATTCCCTCTTGGGCTTCAACTCTTCCGGGAAGGCCGATTCCTCTTACAGCTCTTTGAGCAGGATTCTGCCTTCTGCCGATACTTCCGTGGTTTTCAGCATTGCCAATTCCATTTGGGCCGATTCCGAAGTCCAGCTTCTGCCGGACTATGTAGGGAGGGCTCAGGAGTATTACGATGCTGCTGCCCGCAGTCTTGATTTTGCATCGGGCAGGGCTGCCGAAGAGGTCAATTCCTGGATAGAGGACAAGACCCGGGGTCTTGTGCGCAATGTTTTGAGTGAACCTGTCGAGGCTGATTTGCTTTTGGTCAATGCCTTGTATTTCAAGGGAGAATGGCAATGGAGAATGACAGAATTTCCCAAGCCGCAAGCATTCTATGGCATTTCCGGAGTGGGAGAGGAGGTATATCTTACTTTAAAGAAGCCGCTTCCATATTTCGAAAATGCTGATTTCAAAGCTGTCTCTTTGCCTTATGGCAACGGGAATTATTCTTTTATTGTGCTTCTTCCGAATGAGGGCTGCTATGAAAAGGTGAGCAAGGCTCTTCCAAATCCGGGGACATTGCTGGGCACAATGGACGATGAAATGGATGTCAAGCTTGCACTTCCGAAGATGGAAATGGAGTGCAGTCTTGCCCTTAAACCTTATCTTCAGCAACTCGGTTTATCGGATGCTTTCGGAAAAGAAGCAGATTTCTCCAGAATGAGCCTTCAGTCTCTGCGCCTTACCGAGGTGCTGCAGAAAAGCAGGATAATTGTGAATGAACTCGGAACCGAGGCGGCATCGTCCACAATCGCGATGGTAGGGCTCACCGCATTGCCTCGTCCGGCTCCTGTACGTGAGTTCCGTGCCGACAGGCCTTATATTTATATGATTTACGAGAAAAGCAGCAATACGGTCCTTTTTATCGGGCAAAAAGTGAAGTAAATCGTATGCAGAAAACTGTCGCTGACTTTCTGAACCGCATCAACACGCCAATGGCCACGCTGATGGTCATTGTGCTTTTGGCGGCCGGTATCTGGTTTACCTTCAAAACAAAAGGGGTTCAGTTTACAATGCTTGGTGAAATGTTCCGGCTTCTTTTCAAAAGGGACAAGGGCAAGCAAAATAAAGAGGAAAAGAGAGTCAGCGCATTTGCGGCATTTATGATATCGCTCGCTTCCAGAGTTGGTACAGGAAATCTTGCAGGAGTGGCAACTGCCATTGTAATAGGAGGTCCCGGAGCCATTTTTTGGATGTGGGTGATGGCTTTGATTGGAAGTGTCAATACTTTCATTGAATGTACTTTGGCGCAGTTGTTCAAGGTCAAGGGAAAAGAGTCTTTTTTGGGAGGTCCGGCCTATTATATTACCAAGGGTTTGCACAAGAGATGGTTTGCGGTGATTTTTGCCGTTGCCATCATTGCCCAGTTCGGTTTGACGAACAATATGGTACAGGCCAATACAATTTCGTCGGCATTTACCGAAGCCTTCACAGTTTCGCCTACGGTAATGGCTGTTGCGCTTTGCGTTCTGTCGCTTGTGGTTGTGTTTGGCGGGATTCAGCGTATTGCGAAAGTGTGCTCTTATATAGTACCTTTTATGGCGTTGGCTTATCTGTGTATAGCGGTGTGGGTGATAGTAACGAATATCACAGCCGTTCCTCACATTTTGAGCCTGATTGTCCGCAGTGCTTTCGGTTTTGAGCAAGCTGCTGGAGGAGTTGTGGGAATGGCCATTCTGATGGGTTTCAAACGGGGTATTTTCAGCAATGAAGCAGGGGAGGGAAGTGCGCCGAATGCTGCGGCCACTGCCGATGTGAGCCATCCTGTAAAGCAAGGCCTGATCCAAACCCTGGGGGTGTTTACAGACACTCTGCTTGTCTGCTCCTGTACGGCGTTCATTATTATGTGTTCCGGTTTGTATGACTGCGGGGCCAATGGAATTGAACTCACGCAGCTTGCCATGACTCATCATATCGGTCCTGCCGGTAAATATATTATTGCAATTTGCATTTTCTTCTTTGCCTTCTCCAGCATAATAGGAAATTACTATTATGGAGAGTGTAATCTGATGTTTCTCTGTAAGGGTTCCAGGAATTCAAAGAAGGTCATTCAGATATACAGGATTGTGCTTGGACTGCTGATTTTCCTTGGCTCGTTGATGACGATAGATATTGTCTGGGCGCTTGTGGACTTTTTCATGGTAATAATGACGGTGGTAAATCTTATTGCAATATTCCTGCTCGGAAAATATGCAATCAAACTCCTGGAAGACTACCGCTCCCAGCGCAAAGCGGGGAAAGAGCCTGAATACCATTCTTCCACCATCCCCGAAATCTCCGCCGAAACCGAATGCTGGGACGACTGAGCCGCAGCCGCGTTTCGTCCGAACCACTCTTGCTTTTGTCAATTTCCCGAACTCGGTTTGTTGTGCTATTGCTCTGCGAGCCGGCCAGACTCATGACTTTCAGGCGATGCGCGCTGCGGCTTAGTCTATGGCTTTTTCGGCAATTACTCTGCGAGTTAGCCAGGCTCATGGCTTTCAGGCGATGCGCGCTGCGGCTTGGCCTGCGAAGTCGGTGATGG
>CAMGFA010000017.1 GCA_946055165.1 uncultured Bacteroidales bacterium | reverse complement strand
CTGCCGCTTTTCGGATGCCCGATTGTGTTCAACAGTCGGGCATCTTTTGTTATATCCAGGCCTGTTTCATTTGTGTTTCTTTTCACTTCCCGTGCAGCATTCCACACCCTTTTTGCATCTTTATATAGATATATAAATAATGTTTAGTATGAAAAAGAGTTTAGCAATCATTTTCACGGCCATTATGGCTTCTTTTGTGGTAACGTCTTGCTTTAAGGACGATCCTGACAACTATGATTACCCATCTTACTACAGCTTCGCAACAGTTTCAATGAGTGCAGAAGGAGAACCTGCAATACAGAAGTGTTCTTTTGTTACGGACGATTCCAAAGTTCTCAACCCTGCCCAGTCCGCAATAAGCCTCGTCAAACTCCGCGACCAGCAGAGGGTGGTAGTTTATTTTTCCTTCCTCGACGAGAGCTCCTATCCGGAGGCATCGGAGTATGATATCAAAGTTTACCAGATCGACACCACCATCGTTACGGCTCCTTTCGCTAATGCAGCAAACGAGGAAGAGCGCCGCAAAATCGGGGACAACTCCTTCTCGGTGAACATCAGCCCAAACACTCCGACTCTGAGCGACAGCTATCTGAACATTTGCGTCGGCTACCTTGGGCTCGACCGCAGCAAGCACAAGTTCACCCTTGTGCATCAGACCGATGCTCCCGGCACCGCAAGCCGCGCAGACTTCACGCTCTGCTATGACGACGGCGGTGAGGCAATGGGCTACGACAACTGGCACTGGGTAAGTTTCCCACGCTCCGAGTTCGAAGATATCTGCGCAGGAAAAGATACCCTCAGGGTATATGTGAAGACGCGTACTTCGGGCTATCAGCAGCTCAATTTCCGTCTTAAGGACAGCGAAAGCCAAAGCTCACTCGCAAGGGTAAATTAATTTTGCCATAAAGATTTTTATTCTTATCTTTGCGCTCAATTCGGGCCACGGGGGCCCGATATAACAATTAATAAATTTTTTGCACTATGGCTGAATATCTTATGCCAGAGAAAAAGCAAGAGATTTTCGCGAAGTACGGGAAGTCTAATAAGGACACCGGCTCTCCTGAGAGTCAAGTTGCTCTATTTTCCTACCGTATCGCTCACCTTACCGAGCACGTGAAGAAGAACAAGAAAGACGTGGTTACACGCCGCAGCCTTCTTCGCCTTGTAGGTAAGCGTCGTCAGGTTCTGGATTATCTCCAGAAGGTTGACATCGAGAGATACAGAAATATCGTCAAGGAGTTGGGTCTCCGTCGATAAAACATAGGAAAGGTATAGGGGTGGTACCAAAGGTGGGGACCGCCCCTTTTTTGATGAAAGCAGTTTAAGAAAAACAATAATGAACGTAATTAACAAAAGAATTGAACTCGCGGATGGCCGCGTGATCGAAATCGAGACCGGCAAACTGGCCAAGCAGGCCGCCGGCTCCGCTGTCGTGAAGATGGGTGGCACTATGCTTCTTGCCACGGTGACAGCTGCTACGGAAGTGAAGGAAGGTACTGATTTTATGCCACTTACCGTAGATTATAAAGAAAAATTCTATTCTGCCGGACGTTTCCCTGGCGGCTTTATGAAAAGAGAGGGCAAGTCATCGGACTACGAAATTCTCGTATCCCGCCTTATCGACCGCCCTATCAGACCTCTCTGGCCGGATGATTTCCACCTTGAGGTTTTCGTGAATGTGACTCTGATTTCCGCAGAGAAAGACATTCAGCCCGATGCTCTTGCAGGACTCGCAGCATCCTGCGCACTCGCAACATCCGACCTTCCTTTCGGCGGTCCGATTGGTGAAGTGCGCGTCTGCCGTATCGACGGCCAGTTCGTAATCAACCCTACTTTCTCCGAGATGGAGCGTGCCGACCTCGAACTTATGGTTGCCGCTACAGAAGAGAATATCATGATGGTGGAGGGTGAGATGAAAGAGGTCAGCGAAGCTACAATGCTCGAGGCCATCAAGTTCGCCCACGAAGAAATCAAGAAACACTGCCGTGTACAGAAAGAGCTTATGCACGAGCTCGGAACCGATGTCAACAAGCGCGACTATCCTCACGATGAGGAGGACGAGGCTCTCAAGGCAGCCGTTCACGATTTCTGCTACGACAAGTGCTACGCCCTCGCAAAGGCTGCCAAGCCAAAACAGGAGCGTACCGACGGCTTCGAGGCTATCAAGGAAGAGTACATCGCTACCCTTGCCGAGCCTGCAAACGAAGCAGAAAAGGAAGAATACGAGAAGAAACTTGTTCTTATCGACCGATACTATCACGCAGTGGAAAAGGAAGCTATGCGCAACCTTATCCTCGACGAAGGCAAGCGCCTCGACGGCCGCGAGTGCAGTCAGGTTCGCCCAATCTGGTGTGAGGTGGGCTATCTGCCTTGCGCACACGGAAGTGCAATCTTCACCCGCGGTGAAACCCAGTCTCTGGCAACCGTTACCCTCGGCACCAAGCTCGATATGAAGGAGACCGACGAAGTTCTCATTCAGGACGACCAGCAGTTCGTACTTCACTACAACTTCCCTCCGTTTGCAACAGGTGAGGCCAAGCCTCAGCGCGGAGTGGGCCGTCGTGAAATCGGCCACGGAAACCTTGCAATGCGTGCCCTCAAGCCGGTAATCCCTATGGCTCCGGAGAATCCTTACGCAGTTCGCGTAGTGTCCGACATTCTCGAATCGAACGGATCGTCCTCAATGGCATCGGTCTGCGGAGGCTGTCTTGCCCTTATGGATGCAGGCGTGCAGATCAAGAAGCCTGTAGCCGGTGTTGCAATGGGTCTCATTACCGATGCTGAGCGCCCTAACGACCGCTATGCCATTCTCACCGATATTCTCGGCGACGAAGACCACCTCGGAGATATGGACTTCAAGGTTACCGGTACTGCCGACGGAATCACTGCAACCCAGATGGATATCAAGGTGGACGGACTTTCCTACGATGTCCTCGAGAAAGCCCTCGAACAGGCACGTCAGGGCCGTCTGCACATTATGGGCGAAATGCTCAAGACTATCAGCGCTCCACGCGAGGACTACAAGCCGTTTGTTCCGCGCATCGAGCAGATCAGGATACCTGCCGAATTTATCGGAGCCGTAATCGGAAAGGGTGGTGAGACCATCCAGAAAATCCAGAAAGAAACCGGCACCACCATCACCGTTACCGAGGAACCGCTTCCTCAGGGAGGAACCGAGGGTGTTGTGGATGTGGCTTCCAACGACAAGGAGTCTATGGCAAAGGCCATCAACTGGATAAAGGGAATCTGTGCAGTTCCTGAAGTGGGAACCGTATATCACGGAAAAGTTGTCAGCATTCTCGAATTCGGTGCCTTCGTGGAGATTCTTCCGGGTAAGGAAGGTCTGCTTCACGTGAGTGAAATTGCCTGGACCAAGACCGACAAGGTGGAGGATGTTCTGAGCGTAGGCCAGGAGATTGACGTGAAACTCCTTGAAATCGATGCCAAGACCGGCAAGATGCGTCTTTCCATGCGTGCTCTTGTTGACAAACCTGAAGGATATGTGGAACCTGAAAGGCGTCCACGGCCTGAAAGAGGCCCTCGGAAAGAGGGAGATAGGTCTGCCCGCAGGGATTCTGAAAGACCTGCGAGGCGAGATTCCAACCGCGAGGGAGTTGTCAGGAGAACATTCAGAAAAGATGACAACAGGCAGAACCGCCAGGAAAATAAAGAAAAAGAAGAAATCTTTTAATCTTTAATTTTTCAAGTTTTAACCTCGCAAAACTTAATAACTTTAAGTGATGCGAGGTTTTTCAATAATACGTTTATACCTAAAATAGGCTTCCAACGTTAGTGTATTAAGGATTTTAAAGAATTTAAATTTGTTATTTAAATTTTTTGTTTTTACCTTTGACGTCCTTTCGCTTAAGAAAGAGTTGGTAGTGTATATTGAAGGTTAAACATACCGAGGAAATATAGTGTTATTTTATAGTGTTAATTTAATTTTGTCCAAGATTATGAAGAAATTCGGACTGTTCAATGTAGTTCTTGTCTTGCTGCTTGGAACAGGTACCGCTTTTGCCCAGAACACTGTGACAGTGAAGGGTGTAGTAACGGAAACGGGAACTCTTTTGGAGATTCCTGCCGTTGCGGTGTCTGAATTGGGAAGCACAACGAACCGAACAATTTCTGATGACTCCGGTCATTACACGATTACGGTTCCCAAGGACGCAGTTCTTCTTTTCCAGGTAATGGGCTACCAGGATTTGGAAGTTCCTGTTCAGGGAAAGAACGAAATCAATGTTAGTATGCATCTCGATGCCATTATGCTCGAAGGCGCCATTTCCGTGGGCTACGGCTCAGCAAAGAAAGTCGGCAATATCGTGGGTAATGTTACAACGGTGAATTCCGAAACAGTGAAAAATGCTCCTTCGGCATCGGCTTTGGATTTGCTGCAGGGTCAGGTTGCCGGTATGCAGGTGCTCAGTACCGGAGGTGTGGCTGGTGACAACAATATCTCAATGAAGATTCACGGTGTTGGTTCATTGACCTCTTCAAGCGAACCTTTGTTCATTGTGGATGGTATTCAGTCTTCCAGCTCTGCAGTTATGGCAATGAACCCTAATGACATTTTGAACATTACCGTACTTACCGATGCTTCTTCAACATCTATCTACGGTTCTCAAGGTGCCAATGGTGTTGTGTTCGTAACAACAAAGGCAGGTGCGTACAACAGGGATGCAACAATTACCTTTACTTCCCAGTACGGTATTTCCACCCTTGCCAACAGGCAGTTCTATGATAATATGATGACCGGTCCGGAATTGAAGAATTTCTGGATCCGTTCCGGTTTGTATTCTGAGAGCCAGATTTATAAAAAATATACAAGCAAGGGTTATGATGCCGATACAAGATGGTATGAATATATGCAGCGCTTCAATAATCCGCAATATCAAAATGATATTCTTGTAGAGGGTGGTGGAGACAAGGTTGCATATCTCTTTGGTGCATCACAGTTCCATCAGGACGGTAACACCTATGGCAACTTTTACGACCGTTACACTCTTCGTTCAAATATTCAGGCACGTCCAAAGGATTGGATAAAGGCAGGTGTTAACCTCAATCTTTCATTGTCCCAGAATATGCAGAACGAAAACTGGGGTAATTCATCGGAGAATTCCAATTATGCTTCCGGAGGACTGTCTTATATGCTCAACCCTCTTTTCCCGGCAATTGACCCGGAAACCGGTGAAGAATACGAAGTTAAGTATCCTACCGGTATTTATACTCCTAAGTATGATTTGTTCAGCTATTGGAATCAGTTCGACACATACAGGCTTTTGGGTTCGGCTTTCGTTGAACTTGAACCAATCCATAATTTTATCTTGAGTGCACGTGTTGGTACCGATGCCTATTTTGAACACATGAACAGGTATCTGATGCCGTCTTCTGAAATGTCAAGCGGTTCAGGTATGATTCAGAAGACTACATATTATGGCGCCAAGAGTACAATCAACACTACTGCGGAGTACACAATGAACCTTACGGATAAGGATGTGCTTACAGTTTTGGCCGGTATGGAAGGTATCAATTCTAGTGGTGCATCGTTCTATTCTTATGGTCGTGGTCTTACAGATGACCGCTATATGTCATTGGATTACACCGACCCTGAAAATCGTGAAGTTGGCCAGAACAGAAATGAGTACAGGTTCTTCTCATTGCTCGGAAATGTTACTTATTCCCACGATGAAAAATACTTCCTTGATTTTACTGTCCGAAATGATGCTTCTTCTCGTTTCGGAGAGAATCACCGTAATGGTACTTTCTGGGCTGCCGGTCTTATGTGGAAGGCTTCCAATGAGGGTGCAATCAGGGATTTGAATTCTTTCATGGAGGATTTGAGGTTCAAAATCAGCTATGGTACTCAGGGTAATGCGAACATTGGCAATTATATTCATCTTGGTATTATTTCCGCTTTGAGCGTTCCTTATAAAGGAAGTACCGGTGTAGTTCTTGCCAGTCCTCCAAATGGCGATATTACATGGGAAAACCAGAGTTTGCTTACTGTAGGTGCAAGCGCCAGATTCTATGACTTCATGGATGTGGAAGTATCATATTACAGTAGAAACACAACAGATATGCTTATGGAAGTTCCTCAACCTCATACTTCCGGTTTTTCTTCCATATATCAGAATGTTGGTGCAATGCGCAATTCAGGCGTGGATTTGAGCTTTAATTTTGATCTCCTGAATACACGGGACTGGACAGTTCAGGCACGTGCGACATTCACATACAACAGGGAAATCGTAACTGAACTTTTCGACGGTCGTAAGCGTTGGGATATTGCCAATACGGGTATGTCTTACGTAGTAGGAAGTCCGGTTATGTATTATTCCCCGATTTATGCCGGTGTAAATCCTGAAACAGGTGAACAGCAATGGTATCTTCCTGCTGCAGAATATGTAACGGAGATTGACCCGACTACCGGCCAGGAAGTTGAAAAGGCTATTTACAATAAGGACGTCTGCACAATGGATCCTGAAAGGGTTACTTCCCAGTACAATGAGGAGATCTTGACTCAGAATACCGGATATAAGCGACACGAGCCAATCAATGGTGGTTTCGGTCTTTCGGCACGTTACAGGAATCTTTCCTTGAGGGCTGATTTTGCCTATGTGCTTGGAAAGTATTTGTGGAACAACGATGCTTATTTCTATGCCAATCCTAACCAGTTTACAACAGATAACCAGCACAAAATGGTATCGGATTTCTGGACTCCATATAACACCGATGCGAAATTCCCTGATTGGAGTCAAGGACAGGTAATGCAAAAGGATTCCCACCTTATAGAAGATGCATCTTTCCTGCGTCTCAAAACATTGGTGTTGGCATATTCCCTTCCTCAAAGAGTTCTTATGAACCAAAAGGTTATCAAGGGGCTTACATTTACCTTGACTGGACGTAACCTTCTTACTTTCACCAATTATTCCGGACTTGACCCGGAGGTGGACTCTAATGTTACACTCGGTATCCCTGGTAATACCCTGCAGGTACTTGGTGGTTTGGAACTGAGATTTTAATTATTAAAGGCTAATTGTGATGAAAAATATATTTGGAAAAATAATCTGCACATTGGCGTTGAGTCTGGCTCTGTCTTCGTGTGATTTGGATCTTTTTCCTGAGGCTACGCAAGTATATGATCCAGAAAAGCCGTACTATACTCAGCTTAAGGATGTAGAAAGCACGCAGACCTCTATCTACATTTATTTCCGCTCTGTTTCCGGAACTTACGCAAGTGATTTCATGTTCGATGCATTCAATCTTGTAAACGGAACCGGAAACAACTATGGGGATATTCATCGTTGTGACGAAACATTCACATCGTCCAGCTCTACTGCAGAATCTCTGTGGGCAGCGCATTATTCAGCCATCAAAAATTATAATATAGCTATTGAAGCTGCAGAAAATGCGGAGAATGAATCGTTTTACAACTATGCACAGTTTGTAAAGGCAGAGGCTTTGATTGCGAGGGCATATTCGTATCTCACACTTGCCCGTCATTTTGGTCCGGCTTACGATTCTGACACTGCTTATGAGGATTACTGTGTGCCCCTTGTGCTTAAATACGACCAAAAGGAAAGGCCACACAGAGCATCTATGGAAGAGGTTTATTCCCAGATAGCTGAAGATCTTTCTCTTGCCAGAGAAATCATGATGGCACCTGAATCCAAAAAATGGCTTAATTCGCCAGTTGCAATGTCGAATTATTTCACTACAGATGTTATCAGTTTCCTGGAAGCCAGAATGCTTCTCGATACGCAGGAATACAAGGCAGCTGCAGACACAGCTGTGGCCATCATCAAGAGAAAGACATATTCATTGAGTTCTTCAGCCGAAAAACTGAAGGAAATCAATAGCAGTGATACTGGAACTGAGGCCATTATGCAATGTTATGCCAGCAAGAGCGAAGGTTCAAAGAGCTACGGTGTTTTCCTTGGTCTGGAAAAAGACGGAGACAGTGAAACCGGTTTTTCTTACAAGCCGTATTTCCTCCCTTCCCAGAAGTTGATGGACAGTTATTCTTCTTCGGATTACCGTCGTGTATCATGGTTTGAACAAAGTGGAACTACTTCCGGAACCCATCCTATAAAAAATGAAGGTTCTATGTATTCGAACATTTTCCTTTTCACCAAGTATAAGGGAAATGCTGCTCTCAGTGCCAGCGGTCTGGAAGAGGGGCTCGTCGCATCTAAACCTTTCCTTATTGGAGAACTCTATTTGATTGCAGCAGAAGGATATTATAAATCAAATCAAAATTCTTTGGCTTTATACTATCTTGCAGAACTGCAAAAAGCCCGTGGTGCCGTTCCTGTATCGGAAATCACAGATGCCAATCTTCAGTTGGAATGGTTCAAGGAGACTGTCGGTGAAGGTCTGAGACTTTCTTGTCTCAAGCGTTGGAACAAAGGCTTCAATGGACGTGATGGTCAGGAAAGAGCTGTTGAAAAGAGTCTTCTTCTGAATGCTGTGCCTAAGTTATATCTTAATAAAGTGATGGAGGCAGATGATTACCATCTTTGCTGGCCAATCCCTTATTATGAGATTCAATGTAACAGCAATCTTGAAAAAGAACAAAATTTTGGGTATTCAGCAGAATAATCATTGAGAGGTATGAAAAATAGATTATACAGATTGTTATTTTTGTCCGTTATGCTTTTGGGCATGTCTTCCTGCGCTCAACAATCAGAGTTTTATACAACGGATTTTGTGACCTTCACATCTGCTACATATTCTGTCAAGGAGACCGCTGAGGAATTGAAGGTGCCGGTATCTTTGTTTTCAGAGACACTTCAGACAACTACTGTCGGTTATGAAATAAGCACTCCGTCTGATTTGCCGTCGGCTTCACAATATACGGACTATACGATTGTCGGTAAGGGTGTTCTGACCATAAGTAACGACCCTAAAGTTCCTTCTGACAGCATAATTGTAAAACCTGTCTCCTATGAAGGAAAGACGCAGGGCCACAAATATTTCACTATCACATTGACATCAGTAGGAAATGGTATTAAGATATCTGGAACATCTTCTTGCAATGTGAAGATTGTTGATGTTGACAGTGGTCTCAATTTGCTTGTCGGTACCTGGTCATCCAGCAAATTGGCAACAGACTATGGTGAACCTTCAAGTATGACATGGCTTATTTCCAGAGTAAGCGGAGAAGAGCCTGCACTTGCCTTATATCCGGAAGCCAATATCAAAATTGCAATGGGATCTTATGATAAAATCTCTTTCAAGCAGGAACTGTTGGCATATTTTGACGATGAGGAGAGTGTGATTCTTCTTTATCCTTTCCAGGCCTTCTTTACAGCCGAATTCGATGGACTTGGTGTTGCAAATATGTGCTTTGCTCCTGAAACGGCAATGTCCGGAGATACAGAACCTCTGACCATCTCATTCAATCAGGGAGAACTCCGATTTGAAGAGGATGTTTATGTCATAGTATATAAAGACCTTGAAAGCGGCCCTTCCGTTGCCGGTTATTATGATATCATGTTTGAAGGCGGTAAACTTCATAAACGGGAATAGACTTGAATGTCAATAAATAAAACATATTATATTTTTGGTTTACTTTTGTGCTGTGCTTTCTCCTGTACGGAGAGGGTACAGCCGGAGTATTCTGCCAACGCCGGCTCCGGTAGCCAAAGTGAAGATTGCTTTGTCCCTTCAACTTTGATGGTCGAATTTTCGGACAGTGTTGCTTCATCTCTGGTAAAGACAAAGTCAACGGGGAATTCTGAACTCGAGGCTGCATTTGACAGATTGGGAGTGCTTTCTTTGGAGAGAGTTTTTCCCGATGCGGGAGAATTTGAACAGCGGCATCGTGAAGCCGGTCTTCATAAGTTTTACTATCTCAAATATGACCAGTCTGCCGGGACTTTGACCAAGGCCGGTGCAGATTTATCGGCCGAGAAAGGAGTTGTGTCTGCCGAGCCGCTCAGAAAGGCGGTGAGAATGGAGACCTCTGTTTTCAATGACCCTTATCTTTACCGTCAATGGCATTATATCAATGAAGGTGACGGGTCCCAATATAAACAGGGGGCTGACATCAATGTTCTTCCCGTTTGGGAACAATATACGGCAGGTTCTTCGGATGTGATTGTTGCTGTAATTGATGGTGGAGTGGATATGAATCACGAAGACCTTGCCGGTGTTGTGATTCCTGCCGGTGTTGGAGGTAGTAAAAATTTTTACTACGACAACTATACTGTAACTCCGGAATCCCACGGAACTCACGTTGCAGGTACAATTGCTGCAATCAACAATAACGGCAAGGGTTTGTGCGGTATAGCCGGAGGAAAAGATGGAAAAGGAGGAGTCCGTATTCTCAGTTGTCAATGTGGCGTTGAAGATGAAGAGTATATGAAGGGAATGCCATCTGCAATTGTATATGCAGCTGACAATGGCGCTGTAATCTGCCAGAACAGTTGGGGAACGGAGTACAAGACAGAATCAGAAGCATTGAATGACTATATCGATTCCAGCACAAAGGCAGCGGTGGATTATTTCATCAAAAATGCTGGAACGGATTTGAATGGCAAGCAGACGGGTCCGATGAAAGGCGGAGTTGTTATCTTTGCCGCCGGTAATTCCAATTTCCGCAAGGGCTGGCCGGCAGCTTATGAACCTGTAGTTGCCGTAGGTGCATTCTCTTCCAAAGGCACAAAATCTTCTTATTCGAATTATGGTGATTGGGTTGATATTGCAGCTCCTGGTGGAGATGCCAATATTGGACCTCAAATATTCAGTACCACTCCGAACAGCACGTATTCTCTTATGCAGGGGACATCAATGGCTTGTCCTCACGTCTCGGGAGTAGCAGCTCTGTTGGTTTCATATTATGGTGGGGAGAACTTTACCAATAATATGCTGATAGAGCGATTGCTGGGCGGTGCAGATAAAGAATTCCTTTCTTCTTCTACAATCGGACCCAAATTGGATGCATATGGTTCTTTCCGTTATGGCCGTACTCTCCCTCCGGAAAAAGTGGAGGAATATGCCATAGATGGAAGAGGCGGAAGTATCAAATTTGACTGGACTGTAGGTGAGGACGAAGAACATATTCCTGCCTATGCATATATGTTGCTCGCCTCGGAGGATGCTTCTGCATTTGATGATATTCAATTCAACTCTTTGCCTTCAAATGTTCATTCCGCAAGAGTCTTTGTAGGGGATTTAAAGAAGGGTGACCATATAAGCGGTTTTCTCAGAGGCCTGAAGGACAACACATCGTACTATACAGCCATTACCGGATATGATTATGGCCGCTCGTATTCTGAATTGTCCGAGGTGCAGTCGGTACAGACAACTGAAAATATTGCACCTGCAATCACCTTTGCTCCGGGGAACAGCATTTCAGTTTCTGCAACCAAATCATTGCAGGTCGATTATTCTGTGGCAGACGCGGATGGCGACCCGGTCACTGTTGTGATTGAGAATCTGGGAGAGTTGAACACTTTGAAGAATGCACAATTGGGAGAAAATGAATATCAGTTGTCCATTAATGCTTTATTGGAGAAATCCGGCTCATATGACATTCGTTGTACTGCTTCAGACGACAGAGGGAATGCTTCTTCGGAGATTTTGACCATTATTGTTCAAGAGAATCATTCTCCTGTGGTGGTTTCAGAGATTCCCGACATTCTGTTTTCCAGAATCGGAGAAAGCCGGGAGTTGTCTATAGTTGATTATGTGGAAGACCCCGATGGAGATGAGTTTTCTTTTGAAGTCTCTCATTCATCACCGCAGACTGCCCATCTGTTCGCATTGTCAGGGAATATGACTTTGACGGCCCTGGATTATGGTCTTGATGTGATTTCTCTGGATGTTATAGATCCGAAGGGTGAGAGAGCCTCTCTCTCTTTCAAGGTTGCTGTAAGAAACGAAGATGCCGCGGCTGATGTATATCCTTCACAAGTAAGGGATTACCTTAAAGTATCGGGTGGCGCTTCGTCCAATACGGAGGTCTTTATTTATAACAGTGCCGGCACTCTTTGCTATCACGAAGTTTTGGTGTCAAGTATTTTTGAACCGGCACAAATAGATATGTCTTCTTATGCTCCGGGAGTTTATGTGGTAAAGGTTTCGATTGACGGAAAGTTTACGGAGAAGACAATCGTTAAATTGTAATTATTTTATTGTTTCATATAATTTTTATTAGTTATGAGAGCACATTCTTTTTTCTTTGCTCTTGCTGCAGCCACTTTGTTTGCAGCTTGTACACAAACTCCGGGTGGTTCGCAGTTTGCCGGATCTCTTGCAGTTGATGGTGTAAAAGACAATGCCATTGAAATTTCTGCCGAGGAGCAGAGCTTCAAGGTAACAGTCAAAGCAGATGTGTCCTGGACCGCAGAATCCTCAGAAGATTGGATAAGAATCGATCCTGCTTCTTTCGAAATTACTGACGGAAAGTCTGTTACAAAGAGAGCCACAGTTTCTGTCGAGGCAAATCCAGAGTATGAATCCCGCAATGCTGTGATTACTTTTGCCGCAGAAGGACTTGACGCTGTTAAGATTGCTGTAACTCAACTCGGGTATGTAGATTCTTTCGAACTTCTTAATTCCAATCTTGAGGCAGTCAAGGAACTTGCAGTTAATGCTAGCTGCAGAGCCCAGGAGCAGACTTTTGCTGTAAAATCCAATGTCAACTGGACAATCACCAGCCCTGAATGGCTTACAGTATCGCCTTCTTCATTTGAGGCAGACGGCTCTGTACAGAACACTATGGTTAAGATTGCATTCTCTGCAAATGAAGGAGATGCCCTCTCTGGAAATATTGTTGTAAGCAGTGAAATTGGAGAATATACAGTGGCAGTTACCCAAAGAAATGCTCCTAAAATGGAAGCTTCTGCCCAAAAAGTCGATTATCCATATATCGATGCTGCATTTGATGTAACAATCGACAACGACCAGGACTTCTGGACTTATGGATTGTATTTAAAAAAATCTCTTGATGAATTTGGTCTGGATGGTTTATTTAAAGATGTTTTATCCGATTATAATGATCTTCTTTCGAAAAACTCTCCGGATGTAATTCTGAATGCTCTTTGTCTGCATGGCCCATATACAGCGGAGTATGACTACTTGCCTGCAGCAACCGAAATGGTATTTGTTGCTTTTGCCATGGAGTATGATTCGGCGTCATCTGCTTTTGTCATGGTTGGGGATGGAATTAGTTGTCTATATGCTACTGAAGCCGTACCGGAAGCAGATCCTGATTATGCAAAGTATGCAGGAGTCTGGAACGCTGATGTACTTGCTATGGATGCTGAAACACAATCAGTTAAGCCATTTACAATCACAATGGTTGTTAAGCCACATTACATCAACGAAACTTGGGATTTCTATTTCCCGGACGGAGTGTTCTCTCCATTGATGACTTATCAGGACGGTTCTATATATATGCTTGATTCTTTCGTAGCTGCTTATGATACGGAAACAAAGGATTTCTATATACCTAATTTACAAATCGGTTCGGAGGAATTTAACTGGCCATTCGAAGAGCCGGTAGGTAAAGATGCGGGAGTTGCGTTTGTTGCTATGTATGGCGATCCTAATGATAAAACCGAAACAGGCGAGACATATGAGACCCCTGATTTGTTGCAATATACTTTAACTGACGACAACACCCTGTCGCTTGTTGATCCTGTTATTCCACAAGGCTATCTTATGGAGTGGGGCTCATTGCTTTTTCATTTTGAGAATGAGGAATATGTGTCAACCGGGTATGCGTATAACTCTTTAGATTTCAACAAGGGCACATCATTCACCCGCGTAGCAGAAAGCTCTTCGTTCAGTTTCAATGCCTTTGAAAAAGCAGAGCGCAAAATCGAATCGAAGAATGCAAAAACTCTTGAAACAAAGAGTGTTGTTCCAAACTTCTTCAAGAAGTAATGTTTCATAGAAAAGTAATAGTTTCATTTTGTCTTGCGCTTCTGCCGCTTTTGGCAGCAGCGCAGGACAATTCGGCTTTGCCGGTGCTTCGCTACACGCAGGATCCTTCGCGGGCAGCGATGGCCGGAGCTGGCTTGGTTTCCTCATCGTCAGCAGCGTGGTCGGCATTTGAGAATGCGGCCGCCTCTCTCGATTCCAAAATGGATTTCAATGTTGCAGCCTCTTACACTGCCTGGAAGGCATCGGACTACAGCTATTACAATGCTGCGGGGGCCTGGAATCTGCTTCCAATAGTGTCCCTGAGCGTAGGTCTGAGCTACGGCTCCGCTTCGCCTTACGACATTTACTCGGAGGAGGGCCGAATCATAGGACAGTTTGCGCCCAATCAGCTTCTGCTCAATGCGGGAGTGGGTGTGAGAGTCCTGCCGGAACTTTCCCTGGCATTGAACGTCCACAGGGCGAGCGAGACTTTGGCCCCGAATGCCTCCTATTCCGCTTTTTCGGCCGATGCCCTTGTGCTTGCCGACTGGTTCGGAATTAAGTTCGCTGCCGGAGTTATGTCATTAGGCAGCAAGGTCAAGAGCGCATCGGGCGATATGTTCAACGTCCCGTCCTCTGCCAAGCTCGCCCTCGGTTATGAAAATCTGGCTTTCGGGCCGCTTGTATGTGCCCTTTACGCCGATGCCGACTATTTCTTCTATAGCAGCGGCATTGGTGTGAGCGCAGGCGCAAGCTTTTCGTGGAACGATTTCGTTGTCTTGCGTGGCGGTTATCATTATGGCAACAGCGGCTGTGTCCTGCCTTCTTATGCATCGCTTGGTGCCGGAGTGCAGTTCCAGGGCTTGCACCTTGATCTGTCCTGCCTTCTCGGCGGTCAGTTGAGCGGCACCCTCCAGCTTGCATTGGCCTACAGCTTCTAGATGCCGCAATTAGAATTCACTGCCGGAACGGATATCCTCCGCTTCGGCAGTTTTCATATCTGGTTCAGCCTCAGCGCATTTTGGGGAAGGTGATTGTAGGGCTGTGTGTCTTTGCCTTCAGAGACAGCCAGATGTTAAAGTGAACATTGTTGAGTAAAGGAACTACGGGGCAGTAGGCTTGTGGCTGCAAGGCTTGCAGCGCAAGGGAACTGCGCGAGCAATGGACGCAGGGCGTCCATCCGCGAGCGCAGCTTGGCCAAGAAGGAGGTGAAAAATGGCCGGGGTGTTTGAGCGTAGCGAGTTCCCGGCCATCACCGACTTCGCAGGACAAGCCGTAGCGCGCATCGCCTGAAAGACACAAGCCTGCTGCCCTGCAGCAGTTGACACAAAGCCCTACCCCATATCCAAAAAAATGCTAAATTTGTGCTATGTTTTCAGAAGAAGATTATTCCCGCGTAATCGAGGAGATATTCCGCCGCCACCCCAGCGTGCAGGTGAGCGGCTTCAACGGCCGCACATACAAGGCCGGAATTGAGAGCATGAGCGCATTCGACCATATCCTCGGCCAGCCCTGGAAAGCCTATCCCTGCATCCACATCGCCGGGACCAACGGCAAAGGCTCGGTCAGCTCCCTTCTGGCCTGCAATCTGGCCCTGACCCGAGCTCAGGCCATAGGCCTTTACACCTCGCCGCATCTGCTGGATTTCAGGGAGAGAATAAAAATCATCACAGAAAGCGGCTATGAGATGATATCAAAAGAAGAGGTCCTCCAATTTCTGAACCGCTATGAGAACGACCTCGCCCAACTCTCCTTTTTCGAAATAACTACAGGAATGGCCTTCTGGTGGTTCAAGCGCCGAAAAGTAGATGCAGCAGTAATCGAAACCGGCCTCGGAGGCCGTCTGGACAGCACGAACATCATCCTCCCGCAACTCTCGACAGTTACCAGCATCGGCCTGGACCACTGCGCAATGCTGGGCAGCACCCGTGCGGAGATAGCATCGGAAAAGGCCGGAATCTTCAAAAAAGACGTGCCGGCCCTGGTCTGGGGGCACGATGCCGAATGCGACCCGGTCTTCGAATCAATCGCAGCACAAGTGGGCGCGCCGCTGCATTTCGCAACGGAAAAGAAGCTGCCGGAGCAGTTCCTGAGCCCTGACTTCCTTGCCGGAATGGACCTCAAAGGGGAGTATCAGGCCAACAATCTGCTTACTGTACTCGCAGCGCTGGATATCCTCGGAGAAGAAGCATCGGAGCGGGCCCTGAAGCATTGCGCCAGAATCAGCGGACTGCGCGGACGCTGGGAAGTGCTTGAAAACGAGCCGTTTATCATCTGTGATATAGGCCACAACCCTGCAGCCCTGGAATATAACTTCCGCCAGCTCAAGGCCCTTGGCCGGCCCATGCGCATCGTTTACGGCATCATGAAGGACAAGGCTTTGGAGGACATTGCCCCGCTATTGCCTGCTCAGGCTGAATATTACCTTTGTGCTCCCAGGGGAAGCCGTTCGCTAGGAGTCCCCGAACTGTTTTCAAGACTGAAGGCCTGCAGGCCGGAACTCAAGCTGCACTGTTTTGAAGCTCCGGAAGGCTTGTCGGGAGTAAAGCTCGCCCTGGAAGAGGCCCGCCGAAACGCCGGCCCGGAAGACGTGATTTACATCGGCGGCAGCAATTTCGTTGTGGCCGAGGCCCTGGAATGACTTTGCATATAGCCAAAAAATCATTAAATTTGGCAGTTTTATACTTGGTCAATGGCAAATAAAGCTATTTTCAATTCTCCTTACGTCATCGACGGAGTGTCTAAGGACATGAGCCCGGCCCGGCTTCTCGGTGCCGAAGAGCAGCAGTGCGGCCTCGAGGCCATTGTGGACGAGAGTTTCGATTTCTGTCCGGGCGGAGCTGCGCTGGACAGCAGCAGGATATGGGATTATCTGCAGCAGGTCAAAGCCTGCCCGGGAGGCATCAGCCTGCCTTACGCCGGGGCGCAGGCCCGCTGCATCCTTGCCAGGGAGCTGATTTCCACCCTTTGGAAAAAAGGTCATTTCCTGCTTGAGAACCTGAAGATCGAAGTGGATTGGACCTGGTCCGATGTGGGCGCAGGCTCACTTGCAGCCCTTTATCAGGCGGCCGAGCAGGCGGCGGACCTTGCCGATATGTTGGACCTGCCCGTCGTTGCCCGCAAATTCCGCATCGGCAGCCCGGAAATCGCCTACAAGATACACTGTCCCGGAAAGGAAGATACAGTGCCCCACAAATTCGTGGATGTTGCAGACAGCTGGCTGATATATCTGCCCTTCTCCACCGACGATTTCCATCTTGGCGCTTCCGCTTTGGCCGATACCCTCAAGCTGGGCGGGGGAGTGGCTCCCAATATGGAAGATCCGGACTATTTCATTGACTGCTATGAGGTTCTCCGCGAACTTGTGGAAGACGGGATTGTGCTTTCCGGCTCTGATGTTTACAGGGGCGGTCTTATCGCCGCGCTGGACAGAATGACGCAAAAAGGCACGGGAGCGGTGCTCGATTTTACGGACCTTTGCGCCGCCTACCCGCAATCGGACCTGGTGCGTATTCTTTTTGCCGAACTGCCCGGAGCGGTGCTCCAGATCAGGGATTCGGATTTCGACTATGTCGATGCCGAACTGCTGCTGCAGGATGTGATGTACTTCCCTTTGGGACACGTCTGCAACAACGGCGGCAAGCTGGAAATTCACAATTCTGCCAAAACGGCCATCAGTGCCATAGTGGATTCACTGCTAAGATAGTTTTGCAGCAATGAAGAAAAATTCGTATCTTCGCAACCCCTTTGAATATATTCAATTTAACATATAATTATTACTTATGACAGAAACAAAAAAGAGAGTCTATTGCTTTGGCGGAAAAACCGCAGAAGGCGATGGCTCAATGCGTGAGCTCCTTGGTGGAAAAGGAGCAAACCTTGCTGAAATGAGCAAGTTGGGAATGCCTGTACCGGCCGGTTTCACTATCACAACCGAGTGCTGTGCAGAGTATTACGCTCTTGGAGGAGGTTACAGCGATGAGCTTAAGGCAGAAGTTGCCCAGGCTCTTGCCGCCACAGAGGCCATTATGGGCAAAAAGTTCGGCGACAAGAACGATCCTCTTCTTGTAAGCTGCCGTTCGGGCGCAAGGAGCAGTATGCCGGGTATGATGGATACCATCCTCAACATCGGTCTGTGCTCGGAAACTATTCCAGGAATGATTGAAAAGACCGGCAACCCACGCTTCGTGTACGATGCCTACCGCCGTCTGATTATGATGTACTCCGACGTAGTAATGGAGAAGGCAGAAGGAATTGAGCCGGCAGACGGACAGGGCATACGCCAGCAGCTGGACCGTATGATGTCCGAGCTCAAGGATGCAAAGGGTTATAAATCAGATACCGACATCACTGCAGAAGAACTCAAGGACCTTTGCGACAAATTCAAAGTTCGTGTAAAGGAAGTTCTCGGCGTAGATTTCCCTGATACCGCTGAAGCTCAGCTTTGGGGCTCCATCGGCGGCGTGTTCAAGAGCTGGAACGGCAAGCGTGCCATCGCATACCGCCGCATCGAGAAAATTCCGGATGACTGGGGCACAGCTGTGAACGTGCAGTCTATGGTATTCGGCAACATGGGTCCTACCTCCGCTACCGGTGTGGCATTCAGCCGCAACCCTGCCAGCGGTGACAACAAGTTCTATGGCGAGTGGCTCATCAACGCCCAGGGCGAGGATGTGGTTGCCGGTATCAGAACTCCGAACCCTCTCAACGAGGCCACCAAGACAGAGCACAACAAGCATCTCGAGAGCCTCGAAACCGCTATGCCTGAGGTATATGCAGAGCTTGACGGCATCCGCAAGCGTCTCGAGGACCACTTCCACGATATGCAGGACATCGAGTTCACCATTCAGGACAAGCACCTCTACATGCTCCAGTGTCGCATTGGCAAGCGTACAGGTATTGCTGCCCTCCAGATGGCAATGGATATGCTCGACGAGGGCATGATCGATGAGAAGACCGCCGTAATGCGCGTTTCTCCAAGCCAGCTCGACGAAATCCTGCATCCTATCCTCGATCCTGCTTCCGAGAAGAAGGCCGAGGTTGTAGCAAAGGGTCTTCCTGCATCTCCGGGTGGAGCAGTGGGTACCATCGTATTCACTTCCGAGGCTGCTATGGACGCTGCTGCAAAGGGTCTCAAGACCATCCTCATCCGCGAAGAGACCTCTCCTGAGGACATCGAGGGCATGAGGGCATCGGCCGGTATCCTTACAACCCGCGGAGGTATGACCTCCCACGCTGCACTCGTTGCCCGCGGTTGGGGCAAGTGCTGTATCGTAGGTTGCGAGGCAATGAAGATCGATTTCGACAACAAGTGCGTAAGCTTCGCCGGAAGCGACGCAGTATATCACGAGGGCGACTGGTTCTCCCTCAATGGTGCAAAGGGTGCCGTATATGCTACCAAGCTCGACACTATGGATGCATCGGAGAACCCTCTCTTCGTACGCTTTATGAGCATCGTGGACAAATACCGCCGTCTTGGCATCCGCACCAACGCCGATACTCCTGAAGACGCACAGCGCGCACTCCAGTTCGGCGCAGAGGGCATCGGCCTCTTCCGTATTGAGCATATGTTCTACGGCAAGAACAGCGAAACTCCGCTTTCCAAGCTCCGCAAGATGATTATGTGCAACACCGAGGAAGAGCGCAAGGCTGCACTCCTCGAGCTCGAGCCGTTCATCAAGGCTTCTGTGAAGGCTACCCTCAAGATTATGGATGGCAAGCCGGTTGTATTCCGTCTGCTCGACCCGCCTCTTCACGAGTTCGTTCCGAAGAGCGAGGACAAGAGGGCAGAACTTGCATCGGACCTCGGAATTTCCGTTGAGGAAGTTGACAAGCGCGGTGAGAACCTGCACGAAATCAACCCTATGATGGGTCACCGCGGAGTCCGTCTGCACGTGACATACCCTCTCATCGCCGAGACCCAGTACCGTGCCATCTTCACTGCATCTGCTGAGCTTCAGCAGGAGGGTCTGCACCCGATGCCGGAAATCATGATTCCTGTCACAGTGTCTGCCCGCGAGCTTGAGTTCCAGAAGGCCCACTGCGAGAAGATTCGTCTCGAGGTTGAGTCGCAGTTCCATGAGGAGATCCACTACCACTTCGGTACCATGATCGAAATCCCTCGCGCTGCCCTCACTGCAGACCGTATGGCCCGCACCGCCGAGTTCTTCAGCTTCGGTACCAACGACCTCACCCAGATGACCTTCGGTTTCTCCCGTGACGATGTGGGCACCTTTATGGGCGACTACCTCGGCAACAAGATTCTCGATGCCGATCCTTTCCAGACCATCGATGTCAAGGGTGTTGGCCGTCTTGTAGAGCACGGAATCACTGCAGGCCGCAGCAAGCGTCCTGAGCTTATGTGCGGTATCTGCGGCGAGCACGGCGGCGATCCGGATTCCATTTCCTTCTTCAACAGGATTGGTCTCGACTACGTGAGCTGCTCTCCATTCCGCGTGCCTATTGCCCGCCTTGCTGCGGCTCAGGCTGCAATCAAACAGAACGATTAAAAAATCGTACGGATATATTTCCTGTCGGGCGACCTGAAAGGGCCGCCCGATTTGTTTTTTTTGAAGATTACTTTTAAATTTGGAGGATTTAATACATATTCGACAATGTCAGTTATAGAAATCAAAAATGTAAGCAAAAGCTTCGGGGAGAAGGTTGCGCTCGACAATGTGAGTCTGGAAATTCCCGAAGGTAGGATTTTCGGTCTTTTGGGTCCGAACGGGGCTGGAAAGACCACTCTCATCAGAATTATCAACAGAATCACCATCCCTTCTGCCGGACAGGTATTTTTCCAGGGCCGTCCAATTACCCAGAGGGATGTGGAAAAGATAGGTTACATGCCTGAAGAAAGGGGGCTTTACCGCAAAATGAAAGTTGGCGAGCAGGCCATGTATCTGGCTCAGCTCAAGGGAATGAGCGCTGCCAAGGCCCAGGCCGAACTTAAGGACTGGTTTGTCCGTTTCGGCATTCAGGACTGGTGGAACAAAAAAGTTGAGGAACTTTCCAAGGGTATGGCACAAAAACTTCAGTTCATCACTACTGTGGTGCACAAACCGAAACTTCTCATCCTCGATGAGCCTTTCTCCGGCTTCGATCCTGTGAACGCCGACCTCATCCGCAAGGAAATCCTCAGGCTCAAGGACGAGGGTGCCAGCATCATCCTCTCCACCCACAATATGGAGAGCGTCGAGGAACTTTGCGACAGCATTGCACTCATTAACAAGTCCCATCTTGTAATCACCGGCGAGGTTAACCAGATTCGCCGCGACTACGGCAACAACAATGTCGAGCTTGTTTATGCCGATGCAGAAGGAATCCACACCGAGGTACTTCCGTACGAGGAGAACGGCACCACAGCCCTGGAGGCCTGCATTGCCCGCGGAGCAAGAGTAATCTCTTATCGCGAGCTTATGCCTCGAATGAACGATATATTCATCAAATTAGTTAAAGGAGAGTAAGTTATGAATCTGCATACAATAGGTGTCGTAATCAAGAGGGAATACTCCACAAGAGTAAAGAAGAAGGGATTTCTCGTAACCACCCTCCTTGTCCCGATTATTATGGTGGTATGTCTTGCCGCCCTTATCTTCATGGTTACCAATGTGAAGGAAAAGACCAAGGTAATAGGAGTTGTGGACGAATCGGGCATTGTGATGGAATATCTCACCAGTTCCGACATCATCCGCTACGAGGATTTCAGCAATCAGAATGCGGACAGCCTCAAGGCCAACATGTCGATGTTCGGGCTCGACGGTGTGCTTTGCCTCGGCCCTATCGACGAAAACAGGAGCGTGAGCGCCAATTTCACTTCGGCCAAGCCTGTGGGGATGACCGTTACGGAGAATATGAGCCGCAGGATAGACGATGCCATCGAGAATTACCGCATCCGCTCGTACAATATCGAAGGTCTCGAAACCATAATCAACGACATCAAGAGCAATGTCCGTCTGAATACCTACACTCTCGACGGGAGCGGCAAGGAGAAGATCAGCGAATCCGGAGTGAACTCCATGCTTTCTATGGTGCTCGGCATCATTATCTTCCTCTTTATCACAATGTTCGGCTCTATGGTGATGTCTGCCGTAATCGAGGAGAAGACCAGCCGCGTGGTTGAGGTGCTCATAAGCAGCGTCAAGGCTACCGAGCTTATGTTCGGCAAAATTATCGGCGTGGCCCTTGTGGCTCTCACCCAGTTCCTGCTCTGGATTGTCCTTTCCGTAGTGCTGATTGGCGGCGTTATGAGCTTTATGGGACCTAAGCTCCTTTCCACCGTGGATGCCCAGGCCATTGTGGCAACCATGCCGGCCGATGCTTCCCAGCTGGATATGATGACCCAGGTGCTCAGCCAGAGCGACAGCGAACTCGGTGCGGTTGTGGGCACTTTGTCGGGCCTCAACATTGCCAGCATTCTGATTTACTTTGTGGTATTCTTCGCTCTCGGCTATCTGCTCTATGCTTCGCTTTTTGCGGCTATTGGTTCGGCCGTGGAGAACGAAGGCGACTCCAATCAGCTGCAGCTGCCTGTTACGGTGCCTCTTATGATAGCCTATTTCATTGCCCTCTACGCTTTCAACGCTCCCGACAGCAGTGTAGCGGTCTGGGGCTCTCTCATACCTTTCACTTCGCCTATCGTAATGCTGGCCCGAATCCCATTCGGAGTTCCGCTTTGGCAGATAGCCCTTTCCATTGTTCTGCTGCTTCTTACGGCTGCGGGTTGCGCGTGGGTATCGGCCAAAATCTACAAGGTGGGAGTGCTGATGTACGGTAAGAAAACAACGTTCAAAGACCTGTGGAAATGGTTAAAACAAAAGTAATTGCGTTTGCGGGCTGTATTTTGCTGCTCGCAAGCTGTTCTCCTTCCTTCTCATGGAACAGGATTGTGGCCGATGGTAGCAGAACCGGTGTCAAGCCGGTGACCATTGCCAATGCTTCCGAGGCTCTCGGCTCTGTGGAAGACGGCGTCTATACAGCCCCTTCGCAGCGTGTATTTGAGAACGGAGCCACTCCGAAAGTGGCTGCCGATCTTATCGAGGTGCAGCCGCAGATGCGTGATTTGAAGCAGATTGTGGGCTATGCTCCCCGTGCTATGGAAAGTCATCGGCCGCAGAGCGAACTCTCCAATTTTACGGTCGATACCATTATGGAAGGCGTTGAGGCCGTGACTGGACGCAAGGTCGATGTGGGGATAACAAATTTCGGCGGAATCCGTTGTGACGTCCCTCAGGGAGAGGTTCTCAAGGACGATTTCGTGTCGATGTTCCCATTCAAGAACTATCTCTGCTATGTCAAGCTCAGCGGCAGGAGGTTGCGCGAGATTTACACCGCTATGGTGGAAAACCGTTCCCTGCAGGTTTTGGGAGGAGTTGAGCTTGTTGTGTCCGGGGACAAGATCGAGAGCATTACAATAGGCGGAGAGCCTCTGGACGATGAGCGCAGCTACGGGCTTGCCACCATCGACTTCCTGCTCAAGACCGGCGACAATCTTCATCTCGGGGACGATGCCCTTGAGGTCGTAGTAAGCGACACCCTCATTATCGACTACATCCTTCCTAAGATTGTGGAGATGGGAAAGAGGGGTGAAGCCATAGAATACCATTTGGACAACAGAATAGTTATCAAGTAAATGAAAGCGAGATTTGTTTCAATTGCCTTGGCGGCCTGCTGCCTTTGTGCCTGTTCGCCGAGCCTTTCCATACTTCACGTGAACGATACCCACTCGCATCTCGAGCCTCAGCGCACTGTGGACCGCAACGGCCACGGCGGTGTAATCGAGAGGGCTGCCATTGTGGACAGCGTAAGGCAGTCAAGGGGAGAGGAGAATGTGCTTTTGCTCCACGCCGGGGACTTCAATCAGGGCAGTTCCTATTTCACTGTGTTCGGAGGGGAGCTGGAGGTAAAGATGGTGAATGATTTCGCCTACGACTGCATAACTCTCGGCAATCATGAGTTCGACAACGGTATCGAAGACCTGGCGGCGCGTCTGGCAAAGATAGACTGTCCGGTGGTATCGGCCAATCTGAGGGTGGAGGACACTCCTCTGCAGCCTTATGTGCAGCCTTATGCCATTGTTGAAAAGGCCGGACGCAAAATAGGAATCATCGGTCTTTTGCCGAATCTCAAGAGCAATGTTTCCTATTCCATCTCATCCCGCCTGTTCCAGTACAAGAACGACGAAGTGGTGAATAAATGGGCCAAGTACCTGAAAAAAAGCGAAAAGTGCGACCTTGTCATCCTTCTGTCCCATCTGGGATATGAGAATGACATTGCTCTTGTAAAGAAAATCAGGAACGTGGATATCGTGATAGGAGGACACAGCCACACTTTCGTGGATGATTTCAAATATGTGCGCGATGCATCGGGCAGAAGAGTTCCTGTCATTACCGACGGCTGCTTCGGTCTCGATGTGGGAGAAGTGATTGTGAAATAGCTACTCTTTTGCAGAGCGGATTTGTGTCTTGCCTTCAGAGACTCCTTCCCACTGCGCGCCGAGCGCTTGTGGGCCCCTTCCTTCCTCAGGAGACGAGGTCTCTTTCGGCAAGACACAAATCCGCTCAGGAAGGGAAATTTCAGAATTGTCTTTTTCTTGCCGGAGTATGTTTCATTCGTATCGTTAAATCATAGTTGTATGGACCAGCCAAAAGTGGAGAGAATGCTCCGCCTTATGAAGTACCTGTCCGGCAATGTGAACTACACAATAGCTGAGCTGTCGGAAAAACTCGGAATGTCGGAAAGGACAATATACCGCTATCTCGACACCTTCAAGGAAGCGGGCTTTGTAGTGACAAAACTGTATGGCAATATATACAAGCTCGGAAAAATGCCCCGAAACAGCGTGGACATAGACAAACTCATATATTTTTCAGAAGAAGAAGCCTATCTTGTGAACAGCCTCATAGACAGCCTTGTTCCAAGTAACGCTCTCAAGTCCAATCTCAAGGAAAAGCTTTCCGCCATTTATGGCTCTACATCGCTCGCCGGCTATGTTGACCGCCGGAGCAATGCTGCCCATGTGGAAAATCTTGGCAATGCCATAAAGGAAAAGAAGCAGGTCGTGCTCAAACAATACGAATCGAGCAACTCCCACAGCATAAGGGATCGTTACGTCGAGCCTTTTGCCTTTACCACGGATTATATAGAGGTATGGTGTTACGACCTCGAGGACTCCTGCAACAAACTCTTCAAGATTTCCAGAATAGGGGAGGTGGAAGTGCTTGAGCAAGACTGGTCGGCGGAATCGGCCCATAAAAGCCGCAGTATGGACATTTTCCACATGAACGGGGATACGGCGCACAGGGTGGTGCTGGGTCTGTCGATGTATGCCAAGAATCTGCTTCTGGAAGAGTACCCTCTGGCGCAGAAAGACCTGCACCAGAAGGATGGCCGATGGATTCTGGACACAATGATCTTCAACTATGCCGGAGTCTGCCGTTTCTATGCCGGCCTTGCTCCAGAGATAGAGATCATTGACTCTCCCGATTTTCAGGAATATGTACGTAACTACGTAATTTCTATTTTACAAAAATGAAGTAACTTTGGGCCGAATATGTTTACTATCCAGACGAAAGAAATGCTCACGCCTGCTGTATGCAGGATGAGCGTGTACGCACCGCGCGTGGCCGCTGCAGCCCTTCCCGGGCAGTTCCTCATTGTGCGAACCGACGAAAAAGGTGAGCGCATTCCCCTCACCATCAGTGATGCCGACCCTCTTGCGGGCACGGTTGTCATCGTAACTCAGAAAATCGGAGCCTCATCGGCCAGAATTGTGGCTATGGAGGTGGGCGAAAGCTTTGCCGATGTGGTGGGCCCTTTGGGCAATGCTTCCGAATTCGTTGATTTCACGGAGGAGGAGTTCCGCAAGTCAAGCTTTGTGTTCATCGCCGGAGGTGTGGGCGCGGCCCCGGTCTATCCACAGGCCAGGTATCTTCACGAAAGAGGCGCACACGTGGAGGTGATCATAGGAGCCCGCAACAAGGACCTGCTCATATATGTGAAGGAGATGGAAGCGGTCTGCGACAAGGTGCACATCTGCACCGACGACGGCTCCCTGGGTTTCCACGGAGTGGGTACGGCCCTGCTGGAAAAGCTTGTGGCAGAAGGCGCCGTCTTTAGCCGGGCAGTCGCAATCGGCCCTATGATAATGATGAAGTTTGCCACCCTCTGCTGCAAGAAACTGGGACTGCCGGTTACGGTGAGTCTCAACACCCTTATGGTGGACGGCACCGGAATGTGCGGCGCCTGCAGGGTGACTGTGGATGGTAAAACCAGGTTCGCCTGCATGGACGGCCCTGAATTCGATGGATATTTGGTAGATTTTGACGAGGCCCTCATCCGTTTGGGCCAATACAAGGCACAGGAGGCCGAAGCTTTGAAAAATGATTAGTCCAAGAACAAAAGTACGTGAGCAGGACCCCCGGCAGAGAGCCTGCAATTTCGACGAGGTGAGCCTCGGTTTCAATCTTGAAGAAGCCCGTACGGAGGCTTCCCGCTGCCTGCATTGCAAGAATCCGCGCTGCGTTGCAGCATGCCCGGTGGGGCTGGACATCCCCGGATTCATTTCAAAGGTGAAAGAGGGTGACATAGTTGCTGCTGCCGAAGTGATTGCGCGCGATTCCTCTCTTCCGGCCGTGTGCGGAAGGGTGTGCCCGCAGGAGACCCAGTGCGAGGGCTCCTGTGTTTTGGGAATTAAGGGAGAGAGCGTTGCCATCGGCAATCTCGAAAGGTTTGTGGCCGATTACAGCAGGGAGAACGGCTGTGCTCCCGGGGCCGAATGCCAGAAACTTGACAATCCCTGCAAGGTTGCGGTGGTGGGTTCCGGCCCTGCCGGTCTGGCCTGTGCGGCCGATCTGGCAAAATGGGGCTACGACGTAACTGTATTCGAGGCTCTTCACGCCTTGGGTGGCGTGCTGGCCTATGGCATTCCGGAATTCCGCCTGCCGAAGGACAAGGTGCTGGCTCCGGAAATTGAAAATCTGCGCAAGCTTGGGGTCAAGTTCGAATGTGACTGCATAATAGGCCGCACCTTGAGCATAGACCAGCTTCTCGACCGGGAAGGTTTCAAGGCCGTGTTCGTGGGCAGTGGTGCCGGACTCCCAAAATTTATGGGCATTCCGGGAGAGAATCTCAACGGAGTCTTTTCTGCCAACGAGTTCCTGACCCGCAACAACCTTATGAAGGCCTGGCGCAGCGACTACGCTACCCCTATTTTCGTAGGCCGCAAGGTCTGCGTGGTAGGTGGCGGCAATGTGGCAATGGACGCTGCCAGAACCGCACTCAGGCTTGGAGCCGAAGTCCATATAGTCTATAGGCGCAGCGAGGCCGAACTGCCTGCACGCCGCGAGGAGGTGCATCACGCGAAAGAGGAGGGAATCGTCTTCGACACCCTCTGCAACCCTTGCGAAATTCTGGGCGATGAGCGCTCCTGGGTAAGGGCTCTGCGTTGCCTGAGGATGGAGCTCGGCGAGCCCGACCAGAGCGGCCGCCGCAGTCCTGTGGCCATTCCCGGCTCGGAGTTCGAGATAGAGGCCGATACAGTGATAATGGCTCTCGGAACATCGCCCAATCCATTGATAGTCAATACTACAGCCGGGCTCGAGGCTACCCGCA
Organism: uncultured Bacteroidales bacterium; assembly: GCA_946055165.1. Lineage (GTDB taxonomy): Bacteria > Bacteroidota > Bacteroidia > Bacteroidales > UBA932 > Cryptobacteroides. The sequence goes on along the minus strand of CAMGFA010000017.1, from coordinate 13,572 downwards.
GGGGCGGTATTTCGGCCGATTCCGATGGCCGCACCACCCGTCCTGGGGTCTTTGCCGGAGGCGATGCAGTTACCGGCGCCGCGACAGTGATTCTCGCAATGGGCGCGGGGCGCAAGGCAGCTGCTGCCATACGCGACTATCTGCAGGACAAGTAGTTAGCCGCGGGAAGCCCGCCTTTTCTGGAAAAACAAAAGAGACAGCACTCCCAATGCCACGAGCATCAGGGAGCGCGTTTCGTGTATGAGGGTGGCGAAAAGAATGCCTATTTCCCAGCTCACATCGTAGAGTCCGCTCAGGGCAAGGGCCACAAAATAGTGGTAGGCTCCGAAACCTCCCGGAACAGGCAGAAGAGATGAAAGATTGCCTACCGTAAAGAGGAAGAGGGCATCGCTGAGCCCGAGATGCGACAGCATTGGAAGTGCGTGGAAAATACACAGGCACATAAGCATATAGGAGGTCCAGAGCAGTACGGAGTAGAGGATGAAGCGCGGTTTGTGCTGCACTTCCTTGAAAGATTTGAATCCCTCGAATATGCCTTCTATCCAGCCTGCAAGTTTGTCGGCAAGCGGTATTTTCTTGCGCAATTTGAAGCAGAGGAAAATGAAGAGGGCCCCCAGCAGGAGCAGGCAGGCGAAAATCAGCCCCAGATTCAGGTTCAAACGTCCGGCAAGTCCCTTTGCGATATTTTCGTAGAACCATTCGGCAATGTTCCCTGTGTTGAGGAAGATGGCAAGAATGCAGAAAAGCAGGACCATAAGGCAGTCCCAGGCCCTTTCCATAAGGATGGTTCCCAAAGTTTTGTCGTAAGGCGTCTTCTTGTCGCTTATTGCTCCGCAGCGCACGAAAAGGCTCACCCAGGGAACGGCCACGCTTACCAGATTGCCGATGTTGCAACTGTCCCAGAGGTCTATTCTGCGGATGTCCCTGTTGATAGGAAGCATAAGGTCGTGCCAGCGCTCCACGCGGAAAATCAAGGCCAGCAGGGCACAGAGCAGGGAGAGTGCCACGTAGCCCCAGCGGGTTTGGCCGAAAGCGCTCATGAAAACCTTCCAGTCCATATCTTTTAGGGCAAGGTAAACCAATATAGCGGCAAGTGCCGCTGCGAAGACGTATTTCAGTACTTTCTTTAATTTGTCAGACATAATCGTGCAAAGATAGCAAATTGCGGATAATTTTTTTTATTTTTGTTTTTTATAACAGACTGCGTTTATGAAATCCATCTTAGGTATAGGCAATGCCTTGACCGACATTCTGGCCGTCCTTCCGGACGATTCTTTTCTCAAGAAGTACCATCTGCCGAAGGGCAGCATGCAGCACGTCGATATGGAGACGGGCGACAAAATCTGGAACGCGCTCAAGCCTCTCGGCGTAAAGATTGTGGCCGGAGGAAGCGCTGCGAACACAATAGTCTGCACCTCCATCTTCGGCATGCCTTCCTGCTTCATCGGAAAAATCGGGGACGATGAACTCGGCCTCCTTTTCAAAAGCGAGCAGGAAAACTATGGTGTGAAAAGCTGCCTGCTCAAAAGCGAGCACTCCAGCGGACGTTCCATGGTCTTTGTGAGCGGAGGCAATGCCGAGCGCACTTTTGCCGTGTATCTGGGGGCGGCCCTGGACCTTGTTCCTGAGGATCTGCATCCCGAGCAGTTTGTGGGTTATGATTACTTTCATATCGAAGGCTATCTGGTCCAGAACCAGAGGCTCATCCGCCGTGCCGTGGAACTTGCCCATCAGGCAGGCTGCATAATCTCCCTTGATATGGCCTCCTACAATGTGGTGGAAAGCAACAATGCCTTCCTTCACGATATCATAGACCGCTACGTTGACATAGTATTTGCCAATGAAACCGAGGCACGTGCTTTTACCAAGCTGGAGAATCCTTCCCAAAGTGTTGAGGAAATTGCCCGTCATTGCAAAATAGCTGTTGTGAAAGTTGGAAAAGACGGCTCCTGGCTGATGTCGGGAGGGGAAAAGCACCAGATTCTGCCTTGGCCTGCCAATCCTGTGGATGCAACAGGTGCCGGCGATACCTACGCTGCCGGTTTCCTGTACGCCCATTCCCTCGGTCTGCCATTGAAGGTCTGCGGAGAAATAGGCTCGATTATTGCGGCCAAGGTCGTTGAGGTGGTCGGAACAAAGATCGATGCCCATCGCTGGAAAGACGCCCTCGAAGAAATAAACGCCCTCATAGAGTCCAACAAACGATGAAGAACCCCTTTATACTTCTTTGCCAGGCTCTGTCCATCTGCCGCAGCCGCTCCAAAGTGCCTACAGCCATCAGGCCTCTTTCTTCCCTGAAGAAGGCTGCTGTGATTTTTGATGCCGATGCTCCCGATGCGCAGAAATGTGCCACTGCCGTCAAGGAATATTTCGCTTCACGCTATCTCTCCTGTGATATCTATGCCCTAAGTGCCGCAAAGCCGGCTCCGCAGCTCAAAGACTGCATCGTCATAGGCCGCAGGAACTGCAATATATATCATCGTCCCAAGAGATCTAAAAAACACCCTGCAGTGGATTACAACACCGGGCTGCTTGTGGACCTTACTCTCGATTCCCTCTTTACCCAGCGCTATATTATGCGCTGCAGCAAGGCGGGCTTCAAAATCGGAAGAAGCGCGGATAATTCCCCTTATTTCGATATAGTGATTTCCAATTCAGAAACTTACAGCCAGTCGGAGGTCTTTTCGCAGATGGCCTCCCTGCTCAATACAATCAAATGATATGAAATCTGCAATCGTCAACGCCCTCAAGGGCTTCGCAATGGGTGCGGCCAATGTGGTTCCGGGAGTGTCCGGAGGCACTATCGCCCTGGTGACAGGCATTTATTCGCGGATAATCGCCGCCATCTCCTCACTTGCAAGCATCAAGCTCTGGAAACTCTTCTTCAAGGGGAAGTTCGCCCAGTGGTGGAAGGCAATAGACGGCAGTTTTCTTCTTGCGCTGGGCATAGGCATTGTGCTCAGTATTCTCAGTCTGGCCAAATTCCTCACCTGGACACTAGCCGCATATCCTGTGCTCACATGGGCTTTCTTCTTCGGGCTCATTGTGGCATCGGCCATATATATGCTGATTCCTCTCAGGAACTGGCGTTTTATGGATGTGCTCTGGCTCGTTCTGGGTCTGGGCATAGGTCTGGCTTTCTGTTTTCTCACTCCTTCCAAAACCCCGGAAACGGCCTGGTTCTATTTCCTTACTGGAGCTCTTGCTATGTGCACAATGATTCTTCCCGGCGTATCGGGCAGTTTCATTATGCAGATTTTAGGCAAGTACGATACTGTTCTTGCCGCCATTGACCTTTCTGCGCCGAACTGGTCGGTGCTGCTGCCTTTGGCTCTGGGTGCCGTGATCGGAATAGTGGCCTTTGCCAAGTTCCTCAAGTGGTTGCTGGCCCGTTTCGAAAGGCAGACTATGCTGCTTTTGGTGGGTTTTGTACTGGGTACGCTCATCAAAGTGTGGCCTTGGTCCAATATGGAGGCAGTCGAGGCTGCCGGAAAGGGGCTTCAGATAGGCGGTGCCGTGCTTTTCATCTTCCTCGGCATTGCGCTGGTGGTGGGAATACAAGTACTTTCAAGCCATAAAAAATCTTAAATTCATATTATTATGTCTCTCAACAAAGTAATGCTGATCGGTAACGTTGGAAAAGACCCTGATGTACGTTACCTCGAAGGAAATGCAAAGGTTGCAAGTTTCACTCTTGCCACTACCGAGCGCTACAAAGACCGTAACGGCGAGTTGCGCGAAAACACTGAATGGCACAATCTGGTTGCCTGGCGCAGCAACGCCGATGTAATCGAGCGCTTTGTGCACAAAGGAACCCAGATTTATGTAGAAGGCCGTCTGAGGACCAGAAACTATGTGGACCAGACAGGCGTGAAGAAGTATGTGACCGAAATACAGGTGGACAATCTCCAGCTTCTCGGCAAGAAGTCCGACAACGACGCTGCTGCTCCGCAAGGCTATGCCCCGGCAGCTCCACAACAGAGCTATCAGGCTCCTGCCCAGACTTATCAGGCTCCCGCACAGCAGAGCTACACCCCTCCTGTACAACAGCCTTCGGCTCCGGCTTACAGCGAACCGGCCTCCTTTGAAGACAACGGAGGAGTTGACGATCTGCCATTTTAGGCAAAAGGGGGATTTAATCCCTGCAGACTCTTAAATAAGCATCTACGGCGCTGCGATATGCAATCTGGGCATCAATCGCAGCGTCTTTTGCTTGTCTTGCGTTGATTTGGGCCTGAAGCAGAGTAGGGGTGTCGTTCAATCCGGCTCCGTGTTCAAGACTCAGCCTTTCGTAAGTTTCCCGGGCTTCTCTGCTGTTTTCCATAAGAACTTCCAGCTCGTCCCATGCGCTGCTCATCTGTACCCACAGGGCCTGCGCTTTGAGAATGAGCTGTTTGTCCAGGTATTCCTTGTCGTTTCGTGCTTTCTGGACGTCGTTTTCGGCGCGTCTGAGCTTGTGGGCCTGCTTGCCCCAGTCGCTGATTGGAATCTGGAGCATCACGAAGGCCATTGCATTGGGCTTGAATTCGTTAACGTAGTTGCTGTAGCTTGCTCCTGCACCTATTGCCAATTGTGGAAGGCTTTCGCCCAAGGTCATCTTTTTTTGCAGGATTTTGGCTTCGACCTGCATTTCGAGAAGTCTCGATTCGGCCATCCCCTGAGCCATTTCCTCCGGCTCCATATAATAGTAGTCGGGGCTGTAGTCCAAAAGGGGACTGCTGGCCAGTTCAATTGAGTCCAGCTGAAGAATGCGGTATTCGTAGCCCACCAGGTTGAACAAATCCATTTTCGCCAGCCTGAGTCCGCCTTTGAGCTTGCTCTGTTTGGCTTTGAGGTCGCGCAGGGTCTGTTCCAGCTCCAGAAAATCGGCCGTGGTGATAAGTCCGCTTTCTGCAGCATTGCGCGCATCGGCGCAGAGCCTTTCCACTATAGGCAGACTCTCTTCGAGGGTCTTTTTCTTCTCCTGCAGCGAAACCACCTGCCAGTATTTCTCTTCCACATCGGCCTCGCTGCTTTGAAGCTTGACCTCCTTCTGCAGTAGTGCAGCGCTCACCCCAAGATCTGCCAGCTTGTTCCCGTTGACGATTCTTCCGCCTGCGAAAATAGGCTGCAGTGCAGTAATACTCAGTCCGATGCCATTCTCCAAGCCTTTGAAATAAGGGTCGATTCCGCTTTCCCGGCAGTAGTCTTCAACTGCGTTGACTATATTCATCGCATTGTCTCCGGTTCCGAGAATGTCTCTCAAACCATAGTATATCATAGGATTGGCAGCTACAAAGCCTACTCCTGTGGCATTTATTTTCGGACCGAACTCCCAGCGGGCTTCCTTGCGCTGCTCAATTGCGCTCCTGACATCGAGCTCTGCGTTTCGGGCATTGGCCTCGTTGCTGCGGGCCAGCTCAATGCAGTCTTCGATGAGCAGATATTCTGTCTGTGCCTGCGCCGGGAGCAAAGTCCCCATAACCAGGACCAAAACTGTGATTATTGTCTTTTTCATTTGCTGGACTTGAAAAGTTGCCAGTACGATACCGGCATTATAAGGGTTATGAGCACAATGCTGAGCAGTGTTCCGAAGCAGATTACCACGCCCATCGGCATCCACAGGTTGTCGTGGCTCAGAATCATAGGGAGCACACCGAGGGCGGTGGTGCAGGAGGTGAGGAAAATCGGCCTCATCCTTCGGCATCCGGCATCGTACGATGCCTGCTTGAGCTCTTCTCCGCGCTCGAAGCGTGCTTCTTCGGCATATTCGAACATCAACATTCCGTTGCGCACTATTATTCCTATAAGGGAGATGAGTCCCAGCACGGCCGTTATGCTGAAGTCCAGTTTGAAAATCCACAGGCCGAACGATGCCCCGAAGAGACAGAGCATACTGAGGGCCATTGTAAGCAGGGCGATGGAGCTTTTCTTGAAATGGATGAGCAGGAAAAGGAAGAGTACCAGCACGGCGGCCAGGAAGGAGAGGCCGATTTCCGGCATGACCTCCTTGTTGCCGGCCTCGAGGCCGTTGTAGCTTATGCTCACTCCCTCGGGCAGTTGTGGCTCGATTTCCTGCTTTATGTATTTCTGTATTTTCTTCAGGGCTGCAGGCTGGCTGCATCCGCTCTTCATGTCGGCATATACGGTGATGCTCTCCATTCCGCTGTAGCGGCAGAGCTTGGAGTAGGAAAATTCCGGAACCATGTCGGCTACCTGCCTCAGCGGAACTGCCGTGCCCGGGATGGTGGACGATACCAGCTGGTTGGAGATTGCTTCGTAGCTCATATCCTTGCTTACCCCTTCGGCATAGAGATTTACAGGAATCTCCTGATTGCCGTCCCATACTGTTGCCACTTTCTGTCCCTGGAAGGTGCTTGAAAGTGAGAGCGAAAGCAGAATCTTGTTAAGGCCTATCCTGGCGGCTTCGTCTTCGTCGAGCAGGAGTTCGATGTTGCTCTGAATGTCGTCGCAGTCGGAATGAACCCATTTGAGTTCCTTATCCATTGTGTAGAGATAGCTGCGAAGCTGCTTTGCGGCTTCCACAGCCTGAGCCCGGTCGTTGCTGCTGAAGCGGACAGCTATAGGAGCTTCCACTGCCTGATAGTCAATCTGCTTGTAGCGGATTTGGGCCGATGGGAAAATGTGCTGATAATTGTTTTCGTAGAGGCTCAGCAATTCTTCTGTGGCCTTGTTGGATGTGGTGTTGACAATGAGCTGTGCGGTCTGTTCCGAAGGCAGGATAGGATTGTAGGTTGCAGTGAAACGCGGAGCGCCTGTGCCGATGAAGGCCGTGACATTCTTTACACGGCTGTCTGTCAAAAGCATACGCGTAAGCGAATCGGCCATTGCCTTGGTGTTGTCCAGGCCATCGGAGGCTTCGCTGTAAAGTTCCACCACAAAGAAGTCTCTTGCTGCCTGCGGCATCATCTGGATGTTGAGCTGCAGGAACATGACAACTCCCAAAATCACTGCAAGCACTCCGCTGCCGAGGCAGAGCTTCGGATGCCGGAAGCAGAATCCGAGGGCTTTCTCGTATATTTTCTGGATGAAATCGAAGAAGATGTTCTGGATTTTCGCAAAGCCCGATGTTTTGCTTTCCTGGCTGGCTGTAATGAATTTTACCTCGAGCGAAGGAATCACGGTCACCGCATAGAAGAGCGAGGCCATAAGGGCGATGGAGATGATGATAGGGAAGGACCCCACGAAATCTCCCAGATATCCGGTGATTATGTACTTGCAAGGGAAGAACATAAGGCAGATTGCAAGGGTCGCCATAAAGGTAGGGGCGAAAATTTCTTTTGCACTGGCTGCGGCGGCATCGGCTCCCTTGTAGCCTTTGGACAGTTTGTCCATATAGCCGTCCATGGTGATTATGGAATCGTCCACAATCATGCCTAAAACCACAATCAGGGCTGCCAAAGTCACAGTGTTCAGCTCTATCTTGAAGAGGAACATCATTGCCAGAGCCACGGCTGTGCATACAGGCACTCCGGTGCTGGCGATAAGGGCCGATTTGAACGGGAAGAGCAGCAGCATGACGAGCATCACCACAACTATTGCCACAACCAAGTCCCTGAGGAAGGACCAGATGGAGGTACCTACCACTTTTGGCTGGTCCACGACTTTGCTTATGCTCACGCTCTCGGGCAGGGTGAGGCTGAAGTCGTCCATAACTTTTCCCACTTTCCTGCCGAAGGCTACAATGTCGTGGCCGTAGCTCATCTCCACGTTGAGGATGAGACAGGAATGGCCGTTGAAAGAGACGAAACTTTCCGGATTCTTCTGCCGTCGCTCCACTTTGGCCACATCCTTTAGCCTGATGCTTCCGCCGGAAGGGTCGCTGTAGATGATGTGGTTGGCTATGTCGGCATCGTCCATGTTGGAGGACACGTGGATAGGGGAGTTGGTGTAGCTGGTGCTGAACTGGCCTCCGGTGAAGGTGGTCACGTTGGCCATATAGTTGGCCGATATGAGTGTAGGGTTGATTCCGTATGCGCTGAGTTTCTCCTTGTCAAGGCTTACGGCAATCTCCTCATTCTGCTTGCCCAAGATCTCGACTTTGGAAAGCTCCGGGATTTTCCGCAGTTCCTCCTTGAGATTTTCGGCATACTGCATAAGGTCGGCGTAGCTCTTGTCCGGTGACTCCATCGAAAGCAGCAGGGAAGAGGTGTTGCTGAAATCGTCCAGTACGGCAATGGCCAGAACTCCCATCGGGAGGGTCATTTTCCTGTTCTGCAGACCCAGCTTGAGTTTGGACCACACTTCGTCCTTTTTGTTCTGGTTCACATTGAGGTCCACATAGATAAAGCAGACATTGTCTCTGCTTATGCTGTGCAGGTTGGACCTGCGGACCTCCTTGTAGGAGAGAAGGCATTCTTCAAGAGGTTTGGTGAGCTGCTGCTCCACCTCTTCGGCGCTGGCTCCCGGGTAGATGCCCGCTACCAGGCCCTGTTTGATCTCGAAGCTTGGGAACTCGTTCTTGTTCATGAAATTCAGGCCCACAACGCCCACTACCATCATTGCCAGAATGAGGTAGTAGGTGAGTTTTTTGTTCCTGATGGCGAACCTTACCCACGATTCTATGCCCGATATTTTTTCTTTGAGATTCATTAATAGATGCTCTTGACTTTCATTCCGGAAGAAACCTTGCGGCCACCTTCCACTATGATTCTGTCGGCTTCAGAAAGACCTTCCTTGACAATAATTCCCTGGCCGCTGTATCCGTCCAGGACAATGTGTCTTTTCTCGACAGTACCTTCACTGTCCACAATCCATACAAAGCGGCCGCTGTTGTCGGTATCCACGGCGCGGGCAGGGATTACTATTCCCTTTTCTCCGGCAATGTGGACATAGACCTTGCATACCATTCCCGGCATAAGTTCCCCGCAAGGCTCGTCTGGAATTACTGTGCAGTCGTAGCTGTGCGACAATTTGTTTGCTACCAGTCCTTTGCTGAGCACAGTAGCCTCTATGTCCCTTCCCAGGATATCGGAACGTAGCAGAGCCTTCTGACCCGCTTTTATTTTGCTGTATTCTTTTTCGGGAATGTTGATGTGCACTTCAATGGAGTTTATGTCCACCAGCTGTGCAACGGGCTCCATAAGGGCAAGTTTCTCGCCCTCGTGAACGTGGACTTCACCCACGGTGGCATCGTAAGGGGCTCGCACGGTGAGGTTTTCCAGCTGGGCTTTTGCTGCTTTCTCGCTTGCAATGGCGCTCTGCAACTGGGTCTGGATCTCCATCAGCTTGACCTCGGAAATGGAGCCGCTGTCCTTCACCTTGAGGGCCCTGTCATAGCCGTCCTGTGCCCTGTCGAGGGTGGCTTTTGCTATGGCGTAGCTGCTTTCTATACTTTCCGAGGAAAGAACGGCCACAGCATCACCTTTGCCCACTTTCTGTCCGGTCTTTACCAATACTTCTTCGACCGTTCCCGGCAGATTGGTCTTGACCGTGATTCTTTTTCCGGCATCGACATTGCCCACATAGCAGTACTCTTTCACATTGTCTTCCATCTTGCAGTCCTGGATGCGCACGCAGATGGCTTCGCTTTTGCTTTTTGTGGAACCCGTCTTCGGAGAGCAGCCTGCCGCAATAATGCAGAGCAGGGCGAGCAGAGGATATAACTTTTTCATATTTATTCGTTTCGTTTTGCCCTGCAGTGCACATCGCTTCCGATAATGGTGTATGAGTCCACTCCTGAAGTGAGGCGTCCTGAGTAGATGATATCGAAAAGAATGATATTGTCATAGCGTTTTCCGCTGCCTTCGATTTGAAACTCTCCGCTTACGTCGCTGAACAGGCTTTCGGCCTTTACTATGCGGGTGATGGAGGAGAGTTTGATTTCATCTCCCTCAATGCTGCCATCGAACACGAGCAATTCGCCTCCGCTTATGTTCATGGTCACGAGAAGCTGCCCGGCCTGGGCGTCAACAACGGCAATGTCCATCTGGCCGCTGTCGGTTGGAACATTGAAGTTCTTGATGCTGCTGTCGCTGTCGTTTTGGGCCGATACGTAGCCGCTGGTCTTGAAGGTGTATGAACCTGCAAGAACCTGTGCTGGAGCCTTTTGGCAGCCGTTCAAAACAAGAGCCAATGCTGCAATCAGCCCCGGAATTGAAAATTTGAGTTTCATTTTATTTGATGTTAGGAAGTTCAAGTCCATAGCCCTTCTTCTTGTCTTCCTGTTTGAGAAGGATGCTGAAGATGAAGGCCAGAATGCCGAAGCAGGAGAAAACTATCATTGGAATGAGGTATCCTCCGGTGGCGTTGCGCAGATTGCCGATGAGTACAGGCACCAGACACAAGCCTATGTTCTGCACCCAGAAAATGAGGCAGTAGGCGCTTCCGAGAATCTTTTCGTCTATGATTTTCGGTACCGATGGCCACAGGGCGGCAGGAACAAGGGAGAAGCTTACTCCGAGAACTACTATCAGAAGTGTAGCTAACCACTTTTGAGGGAATATCGGCAGCAGGAAGGCAAAACTCAAGTGGCAGACTATCATAATAACCGAGCCTATCATAAGCATCGATGCACCTTTGCCTATCCTGTCGAGGAACATGCCGAGAACAGGGGTGAGAACCATTGCCAGCACAGGGAAGAAGCTGAAAAGATGGGCAGCTTCATCGTTGGCTATGTTCAGTGTCTCTTCCAGGAAATTCGGAGCATATCTCTGGAAAGGGAAGATTGCGCTGTAGTAGAGCACGCAGAGAAGGGCCACAATCCAAAACATCTTGCTCTTGAAAATTGCCCCGAGATCTTTGATATGGAATTCGTCTTCCGGAGATTTCTCTTCGGTTGCCATTCCCGCAGCCACGAGCTGCCTGTCGAACTTGCGGTCCATAACTCCGAAGATTATGAAGTTGACCAGGCCAATGAGCAGAAGCGCGGCGCAGAAACCTACAGGGGCCATAATGGACGAGCCGAACTGCTTGGAAATGAGTGGGGAAATCCACATTGCGCCGAACACTCCGAGGCGGGCAATTGCCATTTCAAGGCCCATTGCAAGAGCCATTTCCTTGCCCTTGAACCATTTGGCTAAAATTTTCGAAACATTGGTGCCTTCCATTTCGCAGCCGCAGCCGAAAATCATAAAGCCCAGAGATGCCATCTTTGCGCTGGCCGGCATTTCAACCCACCAGGTTCCGAGCCACTGCGCGAAAGCCGTTGTCTGGAACCAGTCGCTCACACCTATGAACTTGATGCCTGCACCCAAAACCATGAGTCCTGCGGAAAGGATGCCGGAAAAACGCACTCCAAGTTTGTCGAGAATCACGCCGGCAATGATGAGGAAACCGCAGACATTCACGATGTATTCCGATGCCGCATAGGTTCCGAACACGCCGCTGTCCCATCCGAGGGAGCCTTCGACCAGAGATTTGAGCGGGGACATCACGTCCACGAACATATAGGCGAAGAACATCATCAACGCCACGAGAATAAGTACGCTCCACCTTGCTACAGGGGAGTCGTTCATCAATTTGTAGATTTTTTCAGACATATTGTTTTTGTTTTATCATATACACTACCCAGAAGCGTAGAACGCTTATACGGCGCCAATTTACAAATTTTTTGAAAAAGATTGAAAAGATTTTGTTAACTTCGCAGGCTATGTCGCAAATTTTGAACAAAATAAACGGACCTGAAGATATCAGGAAGCTGGATATCGGCCAGTTGCGTACCCTCTGTGAAGAAATACGCAGCTATATGATAGATGTATGCTCCGGCAATCCGGGCCATCTGGCTTCCAGTCTCGGGGCAGTGGAGCTTATCGTGGCCGTCCACTATGTGTTCAATACTCCGACCGACCATTTCATTCTCGACGTTGGCCATCAGGCCTATGCGCATAAGATAATCTGCGGCCGCAGGGAAGAATTCCGCACTCTTCGCCACAAGGGCGGCATAAGCGGCTTCCCGAAAATGTCCGAAAGCCCCTACGATGCATTCGGCGTGGGTCACAGTTCCACTTCCATCAGTGCCGCCCTCGGCTATGCCCAGGCAGCCCGTATTCTCGGACTCGATGAAAAAAGCATAGCTCTCATTGGCGACGGAGCCCTCAGCGGCGGACTCGCCCTCGAGGCTCTGAACAATGCCGGCGGCTCCGATGTCCTCATCCTTCTCAACGACAACAACCAGTCCATAGACAAGGCTGTGGGCGGAGTGCACAAGCATCTGCTCAGAATAACCACCAGCCGCAGTTACAACCGTTTCAAAGGCAAGGTTTGGGATTTTCTGGCCGATACCCACCTGCGTGATTATCTGCAGCGCCGCATCCGCAGCATCAAATCCAAACTCGTCAAGGGACCCGGTGGCGATCTCTTCGAGTCTATGGGCCTACGTTATTTCGGCCCTATCGACGGCAACGACATAGAAAAGACCGTGAGCACCCTGAAGAAACTCCGCAACATCAAGGGCCCCAAGGTGTTGCACTGCATAACTGCCAAGGGTAAGGGTTACGCTCCCGCCGAGAAAGACCCTATAACCTGGCACGCTCCGGGCAAGTTCGATCCGCTGACTGGAAAGCGCAAGATTCAGCCTTTGGCTGCCGAGCGCTATCAGGATGTCTTCGGGCAGGTGCTTTGCGATTTGGCATCGGCCGATTCCCGCGTGGTAGGAATAACTCCCGCAATGGCATCGGGCTGCGGAATGACGGCTTTTGCCAAACTCTTTCCCGAAAGGTTCTTCGATGTGGGCATTGAAGAAGAGCACGCCGTGACCTTCTCCGCCGGTCTTGCAGCCCGCGGACTGCGCCCTTTCTGCAATATTTACTCTTCCTTCTCCCAGCGCGCCTACGATGAAATCGTGCACGATGTGGCTCTGCAGAACCTGCCGGTGGTGCTCTGTTTCGACCGTGCCGGCCTTGTCGGGGACGATGGAGCCACCCACACCGGAGCCTTCGATATGGCGGCCTACCGCAGCATCCCGAATTGCGTGATCTGCGCTCCGGCCGATGAACTCGAACTCAAGCAGCAGATGTATTCCGCCTTGCATTACAACGGAGGTCCATATATAATAAGGTATCCGCGCGGTTTGGCGGAAGGCAGAACATACAGGGACGCCGACTTCGAAATATTGACGCCCGGCAAGTCCCGTTGTTTAAGGGAGGGAAAGAGCCTTGCCGTAATAGCTCTCGGACCTGTGGTGAACAGGGCGCTGGAGGCGGCAGAAGCTTTCGGGGACGATGTTGCAGTGTATGATTTCCGCTTCCTCAAGCCGTTCGACAAGGAACAGCTCGGGCAGATTGCGGCATCGGTGCGGAACATCCTCTGCATTGAGGACGGATGCCTCAAGGGAGGCCTTTTCTCCGAAGTCTGCGAGGATTTGCAGGAGCTGGCTTCCGATTGCCGGGTTCACGCTCTGGGCTTGCCCGATTCTTTCGTGGAACACGCTTCGCAGTCGCAGCAAAGAGCGGCTTTCGGGCTGGATAAAGAAGGAATTTCAAAAAAAATTGCAGAAATCTTGCAAAAAGATTTTTGATATTTGAAAAAGTTCACTATCTTTGCAATCCCTTTCGGTTCAAAGGGAATTGAAATAACAATGCCGATGTAGCTCAGTTGGCCAGAGCACGTGATTTGTAATCTCGGGGTCGAGGG
>CAMGFA010000016.1 GCA_946055165.1 uncultured Bacteroidales bacterium | reverse complement strand
TGGTTACGTCCAAAAAAGTAAGGTAAAACCGTCCAAACTTTGGGGTTCACATCAATTTGGTCCCATCGGGCACGGCCCAATAAGTTTGCCCACTGATTACCAATTAGTTAAGTTTTAGAGGCGTGCCCAATGAATTTCACGAAACAAACAAAAACATTGCATCTGGCACACCCTGCCTCAACTCTCTTGCCCCAGCATTACACCACCGTGCCAGATGCCATCACGCAAAGGGACATCGCTGCATCTGGAACGCCAGCCTGCCTCCTACAACAGCCGGTCCAACACCACCGTGCCAGATGCCACCACTCGATGGGTCTCCCCTGCATCTGGAACACCCACTTGCCTCCCACATACACCATCCCAACATCACCGTGCCAGATGCCATCACTCAAAGGGTCTTAGCTGCATCTAGAACGCCAGCCTGCCTCCTACAACAGCCGGTCCAACACCACCGTGCCAGATGCCACCACTCGATGGGTCTCCCCTGCATCTGGAACACCCACTTGCCTCCCACATACACCATCCCAACATCACCGTGCCAGATGCCATCACTCAAAGGGTCTTAGCTGCATCTGGAACGCCAGCCTGCCTCCTACAACAGCCGGTCCAACACCACCGTGCCAGATGCCAGCACTCGATGGGCCTTAGCTGCATCTGGAACACCTTCCTGCCTCCTACAACAGCCATCCCAACATCACCGTGCCAGATGCCAGCACGCAAAGGGCCTTAGCTGCATCTGGAACGCCAGCCGGACTCCCACATACACCGGTCCAACATCACCGTGCCAGATGCCAGCACGCAAAGGGTCTTAGCTGCATCTGGAACGCCAGCCGGACTCCCACATACACCGGTCCAACATCACCGTGCCAGATGCCAGCACGCAAAGGGTCTTAGCTGCATCTGGAACGCCAGCCGGACTCCCACATACACCGGTCCAACATCACCGTGCCAGATGCCATCACTCAAAGGATCTTAGCTGCATCTGGAACACCCACCTTCCTCCCACAACAGCCATCCCAACACCACCGTGCCAGATGCCAGCACTCGAAGGGCCTTCGATGCCCCGGCACTGCACAGGTATTGATGAGGCTACGACAGGCAATTGCAACAAAAGGAAAAAGAGGGTGACCATTTAACTTTTGGTCACCCTCCTTTTTTCATTATTGAGAATACTATTTACGGCGGCGGGAGCGCTTGCGGTTTTTCTTCGATTGGGCGGAGATTACGAAGTAGGCAACGGCGCAGACGATTACCACAAGAATGACTACAAGGGTGGAGGTGCTGGTGCGGCTGCCTTTGACGGTCTGCCACATGGAGAGGAGTTTCTCGGTGTCATTGCCCCAGTCGTGTTCGAGGGCACAGCGCTCAATCACAGCCCTGTCCGGGTAGAGGATAGGATCCACTCTCACACTGCTTGCATCGGGACCGAAGAAATAGGAAAGGTCGATAGGCTCAAGTTCCTCGTCAATCTGCGATTCAAGCACCTCCCAGGCGGCATTGGATGCCACATATCCGGTCTCTTCCATATTACGGATGGCAATATCGGGACGGCACATGAAGTTGATGAAGAAAGTGGCGGCTTTGGTGTTCCTTGCATATTTAGGAATGACCCAGCCGTCGAACCACACGGTGGAACCTTCCTCAGGCACACAGTAGTCGAGCTCAACGCCCACAGCAGCAGCTTCCTCGATGGCCCAGACTGCATCGCCGCTCCAGTTGAGCGATACATAAGCACGCTCCTTGGTCATCTGCTCCTTGCCGAGGTCGGCCTCCCAGCCATATACCCCCGACTTGCACTGAAGGAGATAGTCCTGCACAAGAGCAAGTGACTCATCGGACGAATCGTACATCAATTCCTGCAAAGTAACCTCCCCACTTGCAAGCTCCTTCTGCTTGAGGTAGATGAGCACAGGGCCGTAAACATCGCGCGGAGCATCCTTGATGAGGATTTTGCCGGCAAACTTCGGATTGCGGATGATATCCCAGGTGGAAGCCTCTTCAGCCGATACATAGCCGGTATTGTAGATAATGCCGGTAGTTCCCCACATATAGGCTACAGAGTAGTCGTTGGCATCGATTTCCGGATTGATTTCACGGAACATCTTCTCAATGTAAGGCGAGCGGTTTTCGGCAATGTAGTTAGGAGTGGAGCCGAGAACGGCATAGTCCAGAGGCAGAAGAAGGCCGCTGTTGAGCATACGCTCGATTATGTAGTCGGAAGGGCAGACGAGGTCGTAGTCCTCGTGGCCTTTTTCGATTTTGCTGAGCATGGCCTCGTTGACATCGAAGGTCATGTAAACAACTTCGATATCCTCGCCGGTCTGCTCCTTGTACCACTGCTCGAATTCGTCGATTACGCCTTCGGCAATATAATCAGACCAGTTGTAAACTTTGAGGATGTTGTTGCGGTCCTTTGCTGAAAGGCCGCAGGCGCAGAACAGGGCAGCTGCGCAAAGAAGGGATTTGAATATCTTGTTCATATCTGTAAATCAGGATTTTTTAGTGTTTTTGACTGCCCTCAGGTTCACGAACAGCAGAACCACAAGAATGAGCAGGAAAATGATTGTCATCATAGGCTTGAGCTCCGGAGTGAGACCTCCCTTTCGCACATCGGCATAGATGAAAGTGGAGAGAGTGTCTATTCCGGACGATCCGGCCGTGAAATACGTTACGGCAAAGTCGTCCAGACTCATCGTGAATGCAAGGATGAAGCCGGACAGCATACCGGTCTTGAGTTGAGGGATGATCACCTTCAACATAGCCTGGAAAGGATTGGCTCCCAAATCAAGGGCAGCATCGTAGATGTTCGGATTCATCTGCACCAGCTTCGGCATCACGTTCAGTACTACATAAGGGGTGCAGAAAGTGATATGCGAAAGGATGATGGTGGTGTAACCCTTGCTCACTCCCAAAAAGACAAAGAGCAGGAAAAGGGACACACCTGTGATGATGTCCGGATTGAGCATAGGCACATTGTTGAGGAACTGAATGCTCTTTTTCCAGCGCCCGCGCATATTGAAAATGCCGATGGCGGCAAGTGTGCCCAGCACAGTGGAAACCAGCGAAGCCACCAAAGCAATGAAAAGGGTGTTCTTGAGAGCCTCCATAAGGGCCTGGGAACCTGAAGTAGCCCCTGTGAAAAGAGACTTGTAGAGGTCCAGAGTAAATCCAGTCCAGTTGCCCAGAGACTTGGCCTGGGTGAAGGAGAAGATGGCAATGAAGATTATCGGCGCATACAATACCGCCAGAACAAGCCAGAGATAAATCTGCGATACTACTTTCTTAGTTTTCATTCTTGTTTCCAGGGATAAGTGTTGTCAAACCGATGATAATCAACATAACGAATGAGAGTGCCGCACCCTGGTTCCACATCAGGTTGTTGAAGTTCTCCTGAATGATGGTACCGAACAGCTGGATGGTGTTGTTGGTGAGGATTTCCGAGATTGCAAAGGTAGATACCGTTGGCATGAATACCATCATCACCCCGCTCATCACTCCAGGCATACTCAAAGGGAGGGTAACCTTGAAGAAAACCTGCACAGGATTGGCTCCCAGGTCCTGGGCCGCCTCTATATAGCTGCGGTCCATCTTGCTGAGCACCGTATAGATAGGATATATCATAAAAGGCAGGTAATCGTAGGCCATACCGAAAAGCAGGGTTCCCTTTCCGAGACCTATTCCCATCGCAGCAAAAATCTCCGCAGTAGCTATGGTTCTCATAAGGGCATTTATCCACATAGGGAGGATAAAAAGCAGAGCCGTCACTGCCGAGCGGTTGAGCGACTTGTCCGCAAGAATATAGGCCACAGGATAGCCTACAAGGATGCAGATGGCGGTATTTTCAAGAGCAACCTCAAGCGACACGAGGAAAGGATTGACAATCTTCGGGTCGGTGAAAAAGGCGGCAATGTTGGAAAGGGTGAAAGCCCCGGAAGAGTCACGCAGAGCATAAACCGCAATCAGCAGAAGCGGCAGCACCACGAACAAAACCAGAAAAATTGAATATGGAAGGGCCCAATACGCTTTTTTATTCATTTTCCAGCTTGCTTAATCTGATGTCTTCCGGAAGAATGTTTATACCCACAAGGTCGTTGCGGTCCCACACATCGTTCGTGTTCACGAAGAAAGTGTAGCCCTCTGCCGTCTTGACCTCAAGGTGATAATGGTCGCCTTTGTACAGGAGGTTGCGGATATGGGCTTCCACGTCCGATTCATGGCTGTCGTCCAAAAGGTCGATTTTGTCAAAATCCACCTCGACCTTCACCTTGTCACCTTTCTGCAGGCCACAGTCAAGGCAGTCGAACTCAGCATCCATAAAGAGGACGCTGGTGGCAGAAGTCATCTCGCCCTCGAAAGTGTTGCAAAGCCTTTCCTTGTGCATGACCTGAATATCGGCAGGCTTTATTATGAGGCCCACCTCGCTGCCCACTTCGAAGGCATTGTAGTCCTGGATTACCAGTTCATAGCCGGCATCGGAATCCACATACATCTCGTAATGGACTCCCTTGAAGATGCAGGACTTGACCACAGCGGTAAACTGAGCGGCATCGGTATTGTTCATTATGTAGATGTCCTCCGGGCGCACCACCACATCGACAGGGGTGTTCTCTCCGAAGCCGCTGTCCACGCAGTCGAAGTCGTGGCCGGCAAAACGCACCTTGCCGTCGCGGATCATAGTGCCGTCGAGAAGATTGCTGTCGCCGATGAAGTCGGCCACAAAAGCGTTCTGAGGCTCGTTGTATATGTCGGTAGGAGTGCCTATCTGCTGAATGCGGCCGTCGTTGAGGACGACTATGGTATCGGACAGAGTCAAGGCCTCCTCCTGATCGTGAGTTACATATATGAAGGTGATGCCCAGCTTCTTGTGCATTTCCTTGAGCTCTATCTGCATATCCTTTCGCATCTTGAGGTCGAGGGCCGATAGTGGCTCGTCCAGAAGAAGCACCTTAGGCTGGTTGACAATGGCCCTGGCAATGGCAATGCGCTGCTGCTGGCCTCCGGAAAGGGACTCCACGTTACGGTCTTCGTAATCGGTCATCGACACGAGCTTGAGCACCTTCTGCACGCGGGCATTGATCTCGTCCACAGGCAGTTTCTGCAGTTTGAGGGCGAAGGCCACGTTGTCATAGACGTCGAGATGCGGAAAAAGGGCATAGCGCTGGAAAACCGTGTTGAGAGGCCTCTTGTACGGAGGAAGAGCGGATATGTCCTTGCCTTCGAGGGTGATTATTCCCTCATCCGGACTCAGAAAGCCTGCAATAAGTCTCAAAAGTGTGGTTTTGCCGCAGCCGCTCGGGCCGAGGAAGGTGATGAACTCACCTTTTTTGATATACAGATTGATGTCCTCAAGCACTTTCTTCTCGCCAAACGAATGGCTGATATGCTCGAGGCGGATAATTACATCTTTTTGCTCCATTCTTTTTTAAAGGTATAGGTTAGTCCCACACTGAAACTGGCGAACGTATCCTTTTCTCCAGCAAATTCCGAATAGTTGACAGCTCCCAGCAGATGAAGTCTCAAATTTTCCAGCGGATAATAATGAAGGGCAAGTCCACCGCGGGTGCAGAATGCATCTTTGGAAAAGGTTTCCTCACCTAAATTCACAAGAAATTCAAAGCCTTCCAATCCGAAATAGTTGAAATTGATGTTACTGCTGTGTCCGGACACGAACTCATCTTCAAAAAGTTTGTTCGTAAAATCGCAGGAAATGCTGAATTGTTCTCCTTCATAACGGGTTCCTCCTGACAGAACCCCCATAAGCCTGGCGTCAGCCCTGTTGTAAAGGTTATAGGCGAGCATGGCTCCGAAACCGTCAGTTTCAGCTTTTGCCCTGAATCCGAGGTTGTACATCCCGCTGGCAAAAGGATGCTCCCCGTAAGGCGATGTGAGCAGGCCCGTCTCAAGAGTCAGGACTTCCACAGGCTGCCAGGCAAGGGAAAAACCCCACTGATAGGCTGGCATGTTGTTCCAGGTGTTGGAAGCAAAGGGATAATGGATGTCAAAATCGTATTCATCCATTTCATAGGTTCCCCAAAGAACTACCATCTTTCCGACATTGAGGTTGAAATTGCCGAATTCATAGGTCAAATAGGCCCAATCCAACCAGTTTACATCGTCACTTCTGAAGGTGTTCGCATAAAGAGCCCCCGGCTCGCTGTTGAGCCAGTGATTGCAAACGCTGTAGGAAAGATTGTCTGAAAAATTACCCTCAAGCAGGGTATAAAGAGAGGTGTTACCAAGTGGATCTGAATGGAGATATTCAGCCCTGGCAATAACAGAGAGCTCGGTAGCACTTCCACTACCGGGTTCGTTAGCCTCTTGCGAGAGCGCAAGGAAGCAGAGCAGCATCGACGCTGCGGTAACGAGTAATTTTTTCATTCTCAAGTACCATAAAATAAAATTTGGTCCAACTTCTTATTGCGGTGCAAAAGTAATGAATTTTCAGAAAAAACAAGGGGATTGCTCAAAAAATGTAGCATAAAGCAAAGCCCGAAGGACTCAGAGCCAGTTTCAGTCTTTCAGTGCACCAGTCTCCAATATGGGCACTGAGCACTCCAACGGCCGCGCCTCCCAGAGTATCCCACCACCAGTGCCTGTTGTGGGCAACCCTCATTGCAGCAACGTAAAGGGCTCCGGCATAAAAGACCGTCCCCCAGCTGTCTCCGTATTCGAGCCTTATCAGTTCGGCACCGGCGAAAGCCGCTGCGCTGTGTCCCGAAGGGAAGGAATTGTTGGCGCTGGCATCGGGCCGGGGCTCACGCACGAGGTATTTCACAGGGTAAACTATTGCTGCCTGGGCAGCGTAGGTGCAGGCCACATCCAAAAGCCTGTAAGCGAATTCGTGCCTGCTCTCTATCCCCACAACAGGAGCCGCAAGAGCAAATAAGGCAGGAGTGTACTGCATCCAGGTCTCGGGATAGGAATACTCCCCCTTCTGGGCCCTGCAGGGCAGGCAGGTCAATAAAAAGATAATGGGGACAAAAATGAACTTCTTCACTTCTAAAGCTTTATTTCATTGAACATAGGCGCCAGAATATCCTTTTCGGAACGTATTATGCGTTCCTCTTCCAGGCCCCAGTCTATTCCCAGCGCAGGGTCCAGGGCATTTACCGAGCCTTCACTTCCGGGAACATAATAGCCTGCACATTTGTAGATAAACAGGGCCTGAGGGCTCAAAGTCAGGAATCCGTGGGCAAAACCCTTCGGAATGAAGAGCTGGCGCTTGTTCTCTCCACTGAGCTCCAGACTGAAATGCCTGCCGAAAGTACTGCTCTGCGGGCGCAGGTCCAGAACCACATCCCTTACAACACCGCTTGCCACCCTCACCAGCTTGGCCTGGGCATATTCATTTTTCTGATAATGCAGACCGCGCAAGACTCCGAAACGGGAAAGGCTTTCATTGTCCTGGACAAAAACGCAGTCCCCGGGGAGAAAGTCGTAGCGTCTTCGGCTGAAGAATTCGAAAAAATAACCCCTATTGTCGTCAAAAACATCGGGTTCAATCACATACAGGCCCTCGAAAGGGGTTTCAATCACTTTCATACTCTTCCAGTTCTTTTATACAGCGGTGAAGGGAATCGACCCAGTAGGGAATCTCCAGATTGAAAGTCTTTTTGAAAAGGCTTTTGTCAAGCACGGTATATTGCGGGCGGCGGGCCCGGGTGTAGTATTCCGAGCTGAGGATGGGGCTTATGCTGCTGCCGGGAGCGCAGACTGCGGCAATGGCTTTGGCGTAATCGTACCAGCTGGCCACCCCTTCGTTGCTGTAGTTGTAAATGCCGCAGCGGTCGAGCATGCCCTCCTCTATGATATGCACTATGGCGGCTGCAAGGTCTGCGGCCGATGTCGGCGTGCCCACCGAATCGTAAACCACTCTCAAGGGCGAGCCCTGAAGCATTATCTTGCGCATGCTCTTCAGGAAATTCCGTCCGTAAGGGGAATAGAGCCAGGCTGTGCGCAGAATGATATGGCGGCAGCCCGATGCCAACACGGCCTTCTCCCCGGCCAGTTTGGTGCTGCCATAGACATTGCAGGGCGCGGGGAGGGCATCCTCCCTTATCGGGGAGCTGGAATTACCGGAAAAAATGTAGTCTGTGGAGATGTGGATGAGGGTGGCATTGCGCTCTGCAGCGACACGTGCCAGATGCTCCACTGCCCCGGCATTGAGCATATTCGCAAGGGCGGCATCGTCCTCGGCCCTGTCCACGTTGGTATAGGCAGCGCAGTTCACAATAACATCGGCCCCCTCACTCTGGGCTATGATATCCACGGCATCGGGGTTGGTGATGTCCAGAAAAGTGGTCTCCAGACCGGGAACATCGTTCACGTCGGTAAAAATGTAGTGGTGCACGCTGTAGGGGGCAAGTCTGCGGATGGACCTTCCGAGCTGACCGTTAGCGCCTGTTACCAAAATATTCATTATAATTTCCGATTATTCCTGCAAATTTAATTAAATTTGCGCAAGTATGGAAGAAAGACCGGTCATATATCTCTATACCGACGGTGCCGCGAGCGGCAATCCAGGCCCTGCCGGCTTCGGAGTGGTGCTCAAATGCGCCGGGAGGGAGAAAGAAATAAGCGGAGGCTTTGCCCTCAGCACCAACAACAGGATGGAACTGCTGGCGGTGATTGTGGGTCTGGAAGCCATAAAGTGGGAGAATGCAAGAGTAGAGGTGTATAGCGACTCTTCCTATGTAGTGAAGGCCATCAATGAGGGCTGGCTGGGCAAATGGCAGGCAAAAGGCTGGGCCAAAGTCAAAAATCCGGACCTCTGGCAGCGCTTCCTGCCCCTGTACAACAAACACAGAGTGCAGTTCCACTGGCTCAAAGGCCACGCAGGGCATCCCGAGAACGAACGTTGCGACCAGCTTGCCACAGCCGCCTACAGACAGGCCGGCCTTCCCCAGGACACAGGATACATAAAAACCAAAGAAATATGCCAAAAGACAACAGAATACTTGTGGGAATAAGCCAGGGCGATTCCAACGGAATAGGCTACGAAGTCATTATCAAGGCTTTGAGCGACGAACGCATACTCGGCCAGTTTACCCCCATAATCTACGGTTCACCCAAACTCTTCAGCTTCTACTGCAAAAGCATTCCGGAGATTGAAGAGCCCAAGACTCTGGTCATAAAGAACGCCAGGGATGCCCAGAACGGCACTATCAACATACTCAACTGCTTACCGGACAGCACTTATGCCGAGCCGGGAACAGCCACCGCACAGGGTGCCCAGGATGCAATAGCCTCGCTCGAAAGAGCAGTGAAAGACATCAAGCAGGGACTCATCGACGTTCTGGTAACTGCGCCCATCAACAAGAAGGCGATGGCAAGACAGGGCTTCCCTTTCCCGGGCCACACCGAATATCTGCAGAGCAGTTTCGGCTGCAAGGACATCACCATGTTTATGGTGAGCCAGCGACTCAAACTGGGAGTTGTGAGCGGCCACGTTGCATTGAAGCAGGTTCCCGAGCTGATCAGCAAAGAACGCATACTCAGCAAGTTGCGTCTTATGAAAGCCTCCCTCGAGAGGGATTTCAGAATAGACAATCCAAGCATAGGCGTGCTCAGCCTCAACCCGCACAGCGGCGACGGAGGACTTCTCGGCAACGAAGAACAGGATATAATCATCCCTGCTCTCAAGGAGGCCACGGCGGAAGGCATACAGGCCTTCGGACCTTTCTCTCCGGACGGATACTTCGGACTGGGAAACTACCAGCGTTTCGATGCCACCCTCGCAATGTATCACGACCAGGGCCTGAGCCCTTTCAAAACCATTGCCTTTGCCGACGGCGTAAACTACAGCGCCGGCCTGCCGATAGTGCGCACATCCCCGGACCACGGCACAGCCTACGAAATGGCCGGAAAAGATATGGCCGATGCCTCCTCGATGCGCAGCGCCATCTTTGAAGCCATTGACATCTACCGCCGCCAGAAAGAATACGACATTCTTCAGGCCAACAAGATAAAAATTCAGGCCCCTACGGAAGAAGAAGGCCGTCCGGGCAGGAACCAGATTGCCTGATGGGACCTTCCCCGGCCGTTTATGCCCGCAACTGCCAGATTGTCAGGCTCGACAAAGATACTTGCCGGGACTTCCTGCAACAGAACCATTATCTTGGCCCCTGCAGTGACCGCTACCGTTACGGCCTTGTAATCAAGCGTTCCACAGGCAAGAACGAGCAGCTTCTCCCTCCGGGAACGCTGGTTGCCGTGGGCACTTTCTCCAATGCAAGGCGTATGCGCAACGGCTTGCTCTCCTACGAGTGGCTGCGCTATGCCAGCCTGCAGAGCCTCAGGGTTGTGGGCGGGATGAGCCTCATACTGCATACATTCGTGCAGGAGAAGCAGCCCGGGGACGTGATGACCTACGCCGACTGCCAGTTTTCGGACGGATCGGCCTTTGTCCAACTGGGCTTTGTACAGGAGGAAATAGTTGAAAAACAAGGATTCAAGAATATAAAACTGAGAAAAATCTATGGCTAAAGAAAAACTCTTGGGCAAGACTCCGGCCGAACTCAAGGAGATTGTGCTCTCCCTCGGGCTGCCTGCCTTCACGGCGGGTCAGCTGGCGCGCTGGATGTACCAGAAGAGAGCCAGGAGCATCGAGCAGATGAGCGACATCTCCAAGCAGGGGCGTCAGCTTCTGGCCGATGCCTTCGATCTGGGCTATGTCCCATACAGGGACTGCATCGTATCGGCCGACGGGAGCAAAAAATACCTCTTCGAGCTCGAAGACTGCCCGGTGGAGGCCGTGATGATTCCCGACAAAGAGCGCAGAACCCTGTGCGTAAGCTCGCAGAAAGGCTGCAAGATGGGCTGCAAATTCTGCATGACCGGCCGTCTGGGCTTCCACGGCAACCTCGACACTGCGCAGATACTGAGCCAGTTCATCGCCGTGGACGAAAGCCTGGAACTGAGCAATACGGTGTTTATGGGGATGGGCGAGCCTCTGGACAACTGCCCGGCAGTGTTCCGCGCCATAGAAGTGCTCACCGCCGACTGGGGCTTCGGCTGGAGTCCCAAACGCGTAACTTTGAGCAGCATAGGACTGCTCCCCGGACTCAAGAGCTACCTCGACGGCAGCCGCTGCCATCTGGCCATAAGCCTGCACAACCCTTTCCCTGAAGAGAGGCTGGAGTTTATGCCCGTGCAAAAGGCCTACGACATAAGGGAGGTGGTACGGCTGATCAAGCAGTACGATTTCTCCGGCCAGCGCCGCGTGAGCTTCGAATATACCATGTTCAAGGGCTGGAACGACGACAAACGCCACGCCGATGCCCTTGTCCGCCTGCTGCGGGACCTGGAGTGCAGGGTGAACCTCATCCGCTTCCACCGCATACCGGACTTCCCCTATGAGTGCGCATCGGACCAGGCAATGACAGCCTTCCGGGACCGCCTGAACAGCAACGGAATAACCTGCACCATAAGAGCCTCGCGCGGGGAGGACATTCTCGCCGCCTGCGGAATGCTGGCAGGTAAAAACAAACTCTGATGGCACAGACCGATCCCATACTCAGCCGCCTGCAGGCAGCCTGCGCAAGACGGGAATACTGCGAAAGCGACATCCGCGCCAAGGCCGTCAAGCTCTGCGAAGAGGATGAGGCCAGGGCCGATGCAATAGTCGCCAGCCTCATAAAAGATGGTTTCGTGAACGATCTCCGCTATGCCTGCGCTTTTGCCAGGGAAAAGTCCCGGCTCAACGGCTGGGGTCCGCACAAGATACGTATGGCCCTGTGTCTCAAAAAGATAGAGAAAAGCACCATAGAACAGGCCCTGGAAGAAGCCTCCGGGCACGAAGCCGAAGAAAAGTTGCAAAAGCTGGTCCAGGCCAAATGGCGCAGCCTCAAAGCAGACCCTCAGGCCAAGCTCAAACTGCTGCGTTTTGCCCTCGGCCGCGGCTACGAATACGAACAAGTTAAGGACATTGTGGAAGAGTGTGCAAAAAAAGACTCCGGGCGGGAATGATATGTCGGCAAATTTTTGTAAGTTTGCTTTTCAATAAAACCTTAAACTATCTAACACTTTAAACTTATACAATTATGGCAAAAGAAGTAGAAACACAAAGCCCCGAGCAGATAAACGCTGCCAAATTAAAAGCATTGCAGGCCACAATCGACAAAATCGAAAAAGATTATGGCAAAGGAACCATCATGACCCTTGGAGAGCAGCCGGACTGGGATGTCCAGGTGATTCCAAGCGGTAGCGTGGCACTGGACCACGCCCTCGGCATAGGAGGATATCCCCGCGGAAGGATAATCGAAATCTACGGACCGGAATCCAGCGGCAAGACCACCCTGGCCATCCACGCCATCGCCGAAGCCCAGAAACTCGGAGGCATTGCAGCCATGATAGATGCCGAGCACGCTTTCGACCGCAGTTACGCCAAGTCCTTGGGAGTGAACCTCGAAAATCTTCTCATTTCCCAGCCGGACAATGGTGAGCAGGCTCTTGAGATTGCGGACAACCTCATCCGCAGCGGAGCCATCGACATCGTTGTAATCGACTCAGTAGCCGCCCTTACTCCAAAGGCAGAAATCGAAGGCGAGATGGGCGACAACAAAGTCGGACTCCAGGCAAGGCTTATGAGCCAGGCCCTGAGAAAACTCACCGCCAACATCTCCAAGACAAACACCTGCTGCATCTTCATCAACCAGCTGCGCGAAAAGATAGGCGTGATGTTCGGCAACCCGGAAACCACCACCGGAGGAAACGCCCTCAAATTCTATGCATCGGTGCGCCTGGACGTGCGCCGCACCACCCAGCTCAAAGACGGGGACGAGGCCACGGGCAACCGCACCCGCGTTAAGGTAGTCAAGAACAAGATGGCCCCTCCTTTCAAAAAGGCCGAGTTCGACATTGTTTATGGCGAAGGAATTTCCCACATTGCAGAAATCGCCGACCTTGCAATCGAATACGACATCATTCACAAAAGCGGCTCCTGGTTCAGCTATCAGGGAGAGAAACTCGCACAGGGCCTTGCAGCCTGCAAACAGGTGCTCAAGGACAATGTGGAGCTCTGCGAAGAAATAGAAGCACAAGTAAGGGAAGCCCTCAAAGAAGTCAAAGACTAAATGGCAAATATCATTCTCACAGGCGACCGTCCTACCGGCCGCCTTCATATAGGACATTACGTAGGCTCCCTGCGCCGCAGGGTGGAGCTGCAGAACAGCGGCCTCTTCGACAGGATATACATTATGATTGCCGATGCGCAGGCCCTCACCGACAACGCCGACAACCCACAGAAAGTGCGCGAGAACATCCTCGAGGTGGCTCTCGACTACCTTTCGGCCGGACTGGACCCGGACAAGGTCTGCATCTTTATCCAGAGCCAGGTGAGCGAACTCACGGAACTCACCTTCTTCTACAACAATCTGGTCACCATCCAGCGCCTGCAGCGCAACCCTACCGTGAAGTCAGAAATCCAGATGCGCGGCTTCAATGCCGACGAGGAAGCCGACAACAAGGCGGGCATCCCGGTGGGCTTCTTCTGCTACCCTATCAGCCAGGCCGCCGACATCACAGCCTTCAAGGCCAATGTGGTTCCGGCCGGCGAGGACCAGAAACCTATGGTGGAGCAAACCAGGGAAATTGTACGCAAGTTCAACTCCACCTATGGGCCTGTTCTTGTGGAGCCTGAGATTCTCCTGCCCGATTCCCACGCCTGCCAGAGGCTGCCGGGCACAGACGGAAAGGCCAAGATGAGCAAGTCCCTGGGCAACTGCATCTACCTGAGCGACAGCGCAGAAGAGGTGGCTGCCAAGGTGAAGGGAATGTTCACAGACCCTAATCACCTGCAGGTGAGCGACCCGGGCAACGTGGAAGTGAACACCGTGTTCACCTATCTCGACGCCTTCTGCCGCGACGAGCACTTCGAGAAGTTCGCTTCGTGCTTCGTGGGCCGCAAGAGCAGTTTCACTTTCCACAACCTGGACGAAGCCAAGGCCCAGTACCGTGCAGGAGGTCTGGGCGATATGATGCTCAAGAACTTCCTCACCGCCATACTCAACGACACCCTCGAGCCTATAAGGCAGCGCCGCAAGGAACTGGAGAAAAACATCCCTTATGTCTATGAGGTGCTCAGGAAGGGTTCGGAGCAGGCCTGCCAGACAGCAGCCCAGACTCTGAAGGAAGTGAAAGCCGCAATGAAAATCAATTACTTCGACCAGGGAGTTCTCGACGAACTCATTGCTGCCCAGACTGCAAAATACAACGGCTGAGTTTTTGTCTCTGCCCTTCGTCTATAATCGACGCCTTCGCCAGCCCCTCCAGGGACCACTGCTGCGAAGGCGTGTTTTTTCTGTATATCTCAATTGCCTTGGCCGCAGAATAGGAATTCAGGGCCGGATGGCGCGCGAGGGAATCGGCCGGAAGATTCCAAAGGTCCAGATAGACAGGCCGGCTGCAGCAGAGCAGAGGGGCAATCTTTTCAAAGCGCTCGAGGCCGAACTTCCCCACTTCCAGAAGCTGCTCGGCGCTGGCAAAACCACCCAGGCGAGCCCTATAGCGGCAGATGGCCCCGGCGTAATAGGTACCTATGCCCGGAAGAGTGGTAAAAGCGGCAGAATCGGCCCTGTTTATGTCCAGCTTGGGAATGCGGATGTAGGGGCGCAAGCGGGCAAAAGTGCTGTCGCTCACAACATAGCATCGGGCAAAATCGTCCGGAGTCCAGAAGCGTCCGCCCTTGCTGCGGTAATTTTCAATGCTTTGGGCCTGGGCGGGACTGAATCCCAGCTCGCAGAGCTGCTCGAGGCTTGCAGTGTTGGGGTCGAAGTCGAAGTTCCGGACTTTGCGCTTCTGCTGCCTTAGCTGCTGAACGGCAGGGCTGTGCTCCGAGGGGCGGTACTCTGTCCCGAGCACTTTCTCCGAAGTTTTGGGACGATGCTCCACTGCCGGCTCCTGCACTTTGGCCTCAGGAGTGCGCTTCCCGGGCCCCTCAGCGGAAGACCGGGCTTCATAGACAGCAAACTCCTCTGCCGGCAGATAGACATAGACGGTGTCGGGGTGGTCGCGCCGGTTTTCTATACCCAGACGAGCCGCCCTGCCTGTAAAAATGCAGAGCTGCCATCCTATGAGCATGAAGGCGAAACAGACTGCGCCCAGAGTGAAACTACTCCTGCTCCTTTTTATATTTGTTCGTGTGCTCGCCTCTTTTTTGTTTCGGGGTTCCGGCGAGAATGATGACAATTTCCCCTTTGGCTTCGTGTTCATTGAAGTATTCCGTTAAATCGTTCAAGTTCCCTCTGTGGTGAGTTTCGTGAAGTTTGGAGATTTCACGGCTCACGCAGCACTCCCTGTCCGGGCCGAACACCTGCCTGAACTGCTCAAGAGTTGCGGCAAGGCGATAGGGAGATTCGTAAAAAATCATTGTGCGGGCCTCGTCCTTGAGGGCCTCCAGCCTCGTCTGCCTGCCTTTTTTCTGGGGCAGGAAGCCCTCGAAGCAGAAGCGGTCGCAAGGCAGACCGGACGATACTATGGCCGGGATGCAGGCCGTGGCCCCCGGAAGGGTCTGCACCTCTATCCCGCGGGCGGCACATTCACGGGCCAGCAGAAAGCCGGGATCAGAAATGCCGGGAGTGCCGGCATCGCTCACCAGTGCCACATCGGCCCCGCTCAAAATGCGCTCCCTTATGAGTTCCACATTCTGATGCTCATTGAATTTGTGGTGGGAAAGCAGGCGGCCCTTTATTCCATAGTGCTGAAGCAGGACTGAAGTGGTTCTGGTGTCTTCCGCAAGGATGATGTCGGCCCCTTTGAGCACCTCTATGGCCCTGAAAGTGATATCCTGCAGATTACCCACCGGCGTGGGCACTATGTAAAGTTTGCCTTGTCCCATACAAAATTTTATTAACTTTGTAATTCCAAACGCTAAATTACAAATGTTTTTAGAAAACCACAAGAAAACGGGCTGCATTGAGGTTATATGCGGCTCGATGTTCTCGGGAAAGACCGAAGAACTCATCAGAAGGCTCAAGAGGGCCCAGTTTGCAAAACTCAAGATTGCCATTTTCAAACCGAGCGTGGACGTGCGCTACTCCGATGTGGAAGTGGTTTCACACGATTTGCACAGCCTCAAATCAACTCCAATTACGGATGCGCGCTTTATGCTCGAGATTCCGGACGAAATCGAGGTCGTGGGAATCGACGAGGCCCAGTTCTTCGGGGACAATCTCGTGGAAGTGGCCCAGGAACTTGCAGACAGGGGCGTGAGAGTGATTATCGCGGGACTTGACACCGACTTCATGGGCAAACCTTTCGGCCCGATGCCAGCCCTTATGGCGATTGCAGAAGATGTTCGTAAAGTGCACGCAATCTGCGTGAAATGCGGAAATCTGGCAAACCACTCACACCGTCTGAGCAAGAACTCCGAACTTGTGGTGCTTGGAGAAAAGGACGTTTACGAGCCTTTGTGCCGTGAATGCTACAACAAAGCCGTTGCCGCAGAAAAAGAATAGCTTTATTTCAGGTCCGAAAGCAGTTTTCTGATTTCGGCCTGCCAACTGGCGCTGTCCACGTGTGTGTAAATCTCGGTTGTGAGAATGCTTTCGTGACCGAGCATTTCCTGAACCACACGGAGGTCGGCGCCGTTTTCTATTAGATGGGTGGCAAAGGAATGGCGGAAGGTATGTGGCGAAATCTCCTTGTTCACCCCTGCCTTGAGAGCCTGGGCTTTTACCATCTTGAAGACCGACACCCGGCTCAGGGGCTTGCCGAAGCGGTTGAGAAAGAGGATGTCTTCGTATTGGCGCTCAGACACTGGCCGGGCCTCCAGCCAGGCCGCGATGTGCTCAGCCGTATTTTCGGCCATAGGCACAAGCCTTTCCTTGTTGCCCTTGCCCACGACCCTAAGGAAAAGTTCGTCGAGATATACCTGTGAAATCTGAAGGGAACAGACCTCGCTCACGCGCAGGCCGCAACCGTAGAGGACTTCGAGAATGGCCCTGTCGCGCAGATTGGATGTGCAGTCCAGAATGCTCTCCACTTCTTCCACGGAGAGCACCACGGGCAGATATTTGCCCAACTTGGGGGCATCGACCAGAAGGGCGGGATTGCCTTCAATCTCCCCCTCTATTACAAGATAGTCGAAAAAAGAAGTGAGGCTGCTGAGAATGCGGGCCTGACTGCGTTTGGAAAGGAAAGCGGAAATGTCGGCGAAATAGTCGAAAATATCGTCCCGGCCTATCTGCTGCCAGCGGAAAGAGGGCTCGCGGGCCTCGAGCCAGGAGGCAAAACTGCCCACATCGCGTGTGTAGGCACTCACGGTATTGTCCGAAAGTGAGCGCTCTATCTTGAGATAGGAGCCGTATTCATCTACAATTTCCCGTTGCGGGCTCATTTTATGGCCGCAATTATGCACCAGAGCAAGACTCCGCTGAGAATGAGATTGAGTCCGGTGGTAAGCATGAAGCCCACGAAAGCCCCGAAGGCTGCCTTGAAGGATTTCCAGACTCCCTGGTTCTCAACAAATAATTCGGCCAGAAATGCTCCCAAAAGGCTTCCCCCGATCATTCCCACCGGAGTGAAGAACATTCCTGCGAAAAGCCCTATTGTTGCCCCCACGGAAGCGGCCTTGTGACCTCCGAAAGTCTTGGTGAGTGCGGGAGGGATGGCATAGTCCACAACTGTTATTATTACCACCACCGCCAGCCACACGAGAAGGGCTGTGAGACTCACAGGGTCATCGGTCTTCGCGAAATACATCAGCAAAAGCCCGAGCCAGCCGAAAGGAGGGCCTGCGAGGCCCGGCAGAATGCTGCCGAGCACTCCCAGTATTCCCAACAATACGGCTATGACTATGAGAACGGTCATAACTTAGATTCTTTTGAGTATTTCCTCGGTCTGGGCCTCATAACCCGGCTTGCGCAGAAGAGCGAACATATTCTTCTTGTACGCTTCCACTCCCGGCTGATTGAAAGGATTGACACCCAACACATAAGCCGATACGCCGCAGGCAAATTCGAAGAAATAGAAGATGGCTCCGAGCCAGAATTCGTCGATTTTCTCGATACCAAGCTCGATCTGAGGCACTCCGCCGTCGATATGAGCCACTCTCACGCCCAGCTGGGCCATTGCATTGCAGTGCTCAACCCTCTGGCCTGCAAGATAATTGAGGCAGTCGAGATTCTGCTCGTCGCTGCCGATAACAACTTCCCTGGTAGCCTTCTCCACTTTGATTACACTCTCGAACATCACTCTGCTGCCCTCCTGGATGAACTGGCCCATAGAGTGAAGATCGGCGGTGTTGGTTACACTTGCAGGGAAAATTCCCTTGCCGTCCTTGCCCTCGCTCTCGCCATAGAGCTGTTTCCACCACTCTGCAAGATAAACGAGCTTCGGAGAATAGGTCACGAGTATTTCAACAGCCTTGCCGTACTCGCTGTGAAGGAGGTTGCGCATTGCAGCATACTGGACAGCAGCATTGTCCTCGCCGCGCTGCAGCAGGGCCTCGCGTTCATCTGCAGCGCCCTTGAGCATTGCGCGGATGTCGAAACCTGCAAGGCAGATAGGAAGAAGTCCCACCGGAGTGAGAACACTGAAGCGGCCGCCCACATTGTCAGGAACCACGAAAGTGCGATAGCCTTCCTGAGTGGAGAGGGTCTTGAGAGCACCTCTTGCAGCATCGGTCACAGCCACTATGCGGGCCGATGCCTCCTGTTTGCCGTAAGTCTTCTCTATATGCTCCTTGACGATTCTGAAAGCCACTGCCGGCTCGGTTGTGGTGCCGGATTTGGAGATTACCACGCAGGCCGTATTGCTTTGGGCAGCAAGGTCCATAAGCTCGGCAAGATAGTCCTCACTGAGGTTGTTTCCGGCAAAAACCACCTTCGGAACGCCTGCAGGATGCACGAAACTGTGGCTGAGGGCCTCAATTGCGCAACGTGCGCCGAGATAGCTTCCTCCTATACCCACAACAATCACGAGATCCACGCCTCTGGCTTTCCAGTCGTCGCGAACAGCTTCACAGCCTGAGATGATGTCTTCGTCCACATCGACAGGAAGGGTCTTCCAACCCAGAAAATCATTGCCTGCGCCTTTTTCACTGCTCAGGACATCATAAGCCTCGAGGGCTTTTCCAAGATAGTTTTTGTACTCTGCCTCCTTGACAAAGGAATTGCAGCCTGTAAGATTTACTTTAATCATAATATGTTTAAAACTTTTGTTTCAGATTGCCTGCAAAATTACACAATTTTAAGTATTTTTACAGAACAAATTATTTATGAGATGAAAAATCTGTTAATAACACTTGGCACAGCTGCAATTCTTGCAGTTTCCCTCACATCCTGCTCGGTATCGAAAAACCTCAGGCAAACTGACAATCAAATCGGAATAGTAGCCCACAGAGGCTTCTGGAACTGCGAAGAAGCCGGTTACGCCCAAAACAGCGTGGCAGCTCTCAAGGCGGCCCAGGACGCCGGATTTTGGGGCAGCGAATTCGACGTACAGCTTACCAGCGACTTTGTAGTTGTCTCCAACCACGACAAAGAGTACGGCCCTGAAAAATGGATTATCGCAGACCACACTTACGAGCAGCTTTGCAAATATCCTCTTCCGAACGGAGAAAAACTCCCTACACTTGCAGACTACCTGCGTCAGGGCAAGCAAAGCGACAAAACAGTGCTCGTTCTCGAAATCAAGACCCAGCGCAGCGACGAACTCACCAACACACTGGTGGACAAGACAATGGAAGTCATCAAAGAAGAAGGTCTGTACGACCCTTCAAGGATTGTGTTCATCAGCTTTTCCGAGCTGGCCTGCCTGAGGATTGCGCAGATGCATCCTGATTTCGAAGTCCAGTACCTCAACGGCGATATGGATGCGGAAGAATTGCAGGAGAACAATCTCGAAGGAGCCGACTATCATTACGCCTTCTATCACCTCAACAAAAAGTTCGTAAAGCAGCTGCACGAGAGAAGTCTCAAATCCAATGTCTGGACCGTGGACAAGGAGAAGGAGATGAAATACCTTTTCAATCTGGGAATAGACCAGATTACCACCAACGAGCCGCTCAAGGCAAGAGAGATTCTCTCGGAAAGGGAGTTTACCCTATAAGCGACAAAACATAGCGCAGAAGGACAAGAGCCCTGTCCCTCATTGCAAGATAATCCAGGCTCTCCGGCGTATCGGAGGGCCTGTTTGTGTTGTAGGTGATTCCCGAAGTGAATACCGTGCAGGGCAGCCCGGCATTGTGAAAATGCTTCTGCTCCCCGGTTTTGTGCAAAAAGAGTTCGGTGAAGGAATCGCTGCGGTAGTAGTCGTAATACATCTCAATCCTGCCCAGACGGGCGCAGCGCTCCAGTTTCCTTGCCGCCGGCTTCCCTCCGAGAGCCATAAGGTATCTGGGGCGTCTTTTGTCCAGAGGCTCGAGAGATGAACCGACGATGTCCAGGCAAATCACTCTGTTGATTTTCAGCTTTCTGTTCTGCTTTATGAAGGCTTTGGCCCCGGCTGCATCGTTATGATGGGCATCGCAGGCAAGGAGTATTATTCCACACTCGGGCTCCGCAGGCAGCCTCCCAGCAATGGCGAAAAGCATGGCAAGGGCGGAGGCGTTGGCATCGGCCCCGGGATAGAGAAGCCCATCGGGACAGCCGAGGGAATCGTACCAGGCCTCAAGCACTATCCATTCGTTGCGGCGGCCTGGAATGCAGCCCGCCACATTGTGCCCCACCCCGCCGGAAGGAAGCTCGAAATTATGGAAATACGTGCCCCCAAAGGCCTGCAGACCGGCTTTCCTGAAGCGGGAAGCTATGTAGGCCGATACCTGAACCATCTCCCTGCTGCCGCTCAGGCGCCCGGCGAAAGTGGAATCGCAGAGCTGCTCCACACTCAGCCTCAGGCTGTCGGCAGAGAAGGCGGATTTCCGCACCACAGGCCAAAAAGGCTTGGCTTCATAGCGCAGGGCGCTTCCTATATCGGGACGCATCTGGGCAGCAGCCAGACCTGAGGCAAGAAGAAACAGGCAGGAAAAGCAAAATAATTTGAAAGTAATTTTTCTTTTGGGCACGAAAGATGTTATATTTGTAAGTTTGGCAAAAATACATAAAATGATACGAAGCAGCAAACGCATTTTCCCATATCTTGCAGGAATACTCGCTCTTCTTCTCTTTTCCCCCTGTGCAAAAGGCCAGTGGGACAAGGAAGTGATTGAGTTCCGCGGGCGTCTTGCCCTGCAGGACGGAAAATACGCCCAGGCTATTGAGCAGTTCAACATCCTTGCCGCTTTGGACGATGGCGACTACTGGACCTTCTTTTACCGCGGCATTGCCAAATTCAACCTCGGAGACCTGCGCGGAGCCCTGAAAGACTTCGACCGTTCCGTGGAAATCAACCCGGTATTCACCAACGGCTACCACTACAGGGCCATCACCCTCAGCCGGCTGGGCAGCAACGCCGAAGCCCTCGAGGATCTTCAAAAGGCCATTGAACTTCGTCCGGGCAACAGCGGACTCTACTACAGCCGCGGAGTAACGTACTTCCTTTCGCAGCGCTTCGAAGATGCGGTGAAAGACTTCGACCGCTATCTCATTTTCGAGAAGGACGATCCATCCGCCTTCCTCAACAGAGGGGCAAGCTACCTCTTTCTGGGCGATACCCTAAAAGCCCTCAACGATTACAACAAGGCAATCAAACTGGACCGATTCGACAGCGAAGGCTATGTGCGCAGGGCAAGGCTCTACGCAGGACAAGGGGACTTCGAGCTGGCCATTGAAGACATGAACAAAGCCATAGACCTCGAGCCGGACAACACTTTCGCGTATTTCAACAGAGCACTTATGTTCTTCGAAATCAAGGAATACAACAAGGCGATGGCCGATTTGAACAAGGTCCTTGAATATGAGCCGGGCAATGCCCTCACCCTCTACAACCGCAGTCTCATCTACATGCAGATGGGAGCTTACGAGCAGGCCCTTGATGATATGGACAGGGTTATCAACATCAACCCGGACAATGTGCTGGCCTACTTCAACAGAGCCGCCTGCCTCATAGAACTGGGCCGCTGGACTTCCGCACTCCACGACTACGACAAGGCTATCGAGCTCTATCCCGATTTTGCCAAAGCCTACCAGAACAGAGCCTATGTGGAACTGCAGATGGGCCTCAAGAAAAAGAGCCAAAAAGACTACGAGCTTGCTCAGCAGAAGATACGCGACTACAACCTCAACAAGGACAGCCGTTCGATGGCCGATACCTCCCGCAAATACAATTCCCTCATTGCCCTGGATGCCGATTTCGCTAAAAAAGGCTTCGACAATGAGCTCCTGCAGCACAGGGATGTGGACATCAAACTCAAGCCCCTGTTCAGGGTAAGCATGGCAAAGCAGAGGACGGAAGTGCAGCACGCCTTCAGCAAGGCCTACGACAATGCCGAAAACCTGGCTTTCCTCAACGGCGCCATCGTACCTCTCCAAATCAGCTCCCGGACGGAGAACATAAACTCCCGCACCAGCCTTTCGGGCTTTGACGATTCCCGGGCCGACATCCACTTCCTTAAAGCCCTAAGAGCCGTGGAGAACAAGCAGTACAACCAGGCTTTGAAAGAATACGATTCTGCCGTAGAGCTTGAAAACGGCAAGGACAAAGCATACTACCTCATGAACAGAGCAGTGCTGAAGGCCGAAATGATAGACTTCATAGCCTCCATAGAAAGCAATGTGCAGACCCTTTCCATGGATGACCAGGGCGCTGCCAAAACGAGGGTGAGCGATGTTGCAAACAGGCAGTACGACTATTCCGAAGCCATTGCCGACCTCAAAGCGGCCCGGGAAATAGAGCCGGACCTACCGTGGATAAATTTCAATCTGGGCAATCTCTACTGCCTGCAATCGCAGATGGTAAATGCCATCGAGTGCTACGGAAAGGCCATTGAGGAATACCCTCAGCTGGGCGAAGCCTATTTCAACCGCGCACTTGTGCTCATTTTCATAAAGGATACGGAAAAAGGCTGCATAGACCTTTCACGCGCAGGAGAACTGGGTGTGAAGGATGCCTATCCCGTAATAAACAAATACTGCAAGGAGAATGGAGAGTAGGATTCTGTTTAAGAGCATGTCGAGCGGCAGTTGCGGAAACTGCTATTATCTTGGGCTTGAAAGCCCTGAGGGCAAGCACAAAGGCCTGATAATAGATGCCGGAGTGAGCCTGAGGCGGCTCAAGAGGACTCTTGTGGAAAACGGGATTTCCCTTTCGGACATTTCCTGCCTGGCCATAACCCATGACCATCTGGACCATATCCGTTCCCTTGGTTCTTTCTGTAAGAAACTGGACATAGACATTTGGGCTACCGCACAGTTGCACAAGGCCTTAAGCCACCACTTCATTACCGGACAAGAGTACGAAACGGCATCGAAAAAGGCTCTCCAGCCGGGACAATGGCATTCCATTCTGGACGGCGAAGCCCTCATCCGCTATTTTGAAGTGCCTCACGATGCCACACAGACAGTGGGTTTTGCCATTCAGCTTGCCGGACACAACTACGTTCACATAACCGACTGCGGTGCACTCACGGAAGAAGCTCTGGACCTCTGCCGCCAGGCGCATACGGTGGTTTTAGAATCGAACTACGACACCCGGATGCTGATTGAGGGGCCCTACACCGAGGAACTCAAAAGGAGAATCCTCAACGGGAACGGACACATGAGCAACAGTGACTGTGCCCGTGCCATCAAGAATTTTGCGCACGAGGGGCTGAAGAACCTTTTCCTCTGCCACCTGTCGGAAAACAACAATACTCCCCAGCTCGCATACCTGAGTGCCCGCCAGGCCCTGGAAGAAGCCGGGATGTCAGGAGTGAGGCTGCAGGCCTTGCCGCGCACCCACTGCTCAGAACTTATTTATTTGTAAGATGAAAGAATTTTTCAAAATAATCAGGCGTTACGCCAGACCCTATTACACTTATCTGTTGGGATCGGTGGGACTCAACATCCTCTCAGCCGTTTTCAATGTATTTTCCTTCTCTCTGCTCATTCCCATACTCAAGATTCTGTTCGAGCCTTCGGCAATAGGGCAGTACAGTTTCATTCCATGGAATGAGGTCAGCGGCTTTGCGGACATAACCAACAACGCCTACTGGCTTGTAAGCAACTACATTCTCCAGTTCGGGCAGAGCCGGGTTCTCTTTGCCCTCTGTCTTGTATTCTGCGGGCTCACACTCATCAAGACAAGCTGCTACTTCGGTTCTTCAGCCGTGATGGTTCCTATCCGCACCGGAATCGTGAAGGACATGAGAATGGAAATCTACAACAAGATTCTTTCCCTGCCCATAGGCTTTTTCTCCCAGGAGCGCAAAGGCGACATCATTGCCCGTATGAGCGGTGATGTGCAGGAGGTGGAGACTTCCATAACCAGTGTTCTGGATATGCTCATCAAAAATCCGATCCTCATTGTCATATACCTTGCCGTGCTCTTTATGATGAGCTGGGAACTGACTCTGTTCACCATTGTCTTTGCGCCACTTATGCTCTTTACAATGAGTGCCATAGGCCGCAAACTCAAGGCCCATTCCCTGCAGGCCCAGCGCTATTGGAGCGACACAATGTCGCAAGTGGAGGAGACCCTCGGCGGACTGAGGATAATCAAGGCATTCCTGGCCGAAAAGAAAATGGCTGGCCGATTCGAAAACGTAACCGAGGCCATGCGCAGCAAAAGCAGCAAGGTGAGCATACGCCAGGCCAGCGCCCATCCGGTGAGTGAACTGCTGGGCAGCATAATGATTGCAATTGTGCTCTGGTTCGGAGGCACCCTCATACTCGGAGACCATTCCAGCATCGACGCTCCTGCCTTCCTTTCCTATATGACCATTCTCTACAGCATCATCCAGCCGGTCAAAGACCTTTCCAAAGCAGCCTATGCCATTCCTCGAGGCCTGGCTTCGATGGAGAGAATCGACAAGATTCTTTCGGCCGAAAACCCGATAAAGGAAGAAAAGCACCCGCTGGAACTCAAGAGCTTCGAAAAGAGCATAGAGTTCAAGGACGTCAGCTTCAAATATCCTAAATCAAGACAGATTCTCGACCATGTGAATCTGGAAATTCCAAAAGGAAAGACCATTGCCATTGTGGGAGCAAGCGGAGCGGGAAAAAGCACCCTGGTGGACCTCATCCCGCGTTTCTACGATGTGTGCGAGGGCAGCATTGAAATCGACGGCAAAGACATACGCAAGCTCAGCACAAGAGAGCTCCGCTCCCTTATGGGGAATGTGAACCAGGAACCTATCCTCTTCAACGACACCATTTTCAACAACATTGCTTTCGGTGTGGAGAATGCCACAATGGAAGATGTAGTGCGTGCTGCGAAGATTGCCAATGCCCACGATTTCATTATGGAGAAGGAGAAAGGCTACGATGAAAACATCGGCGACCGCGGCTCCAAACTCTCAGGTGGCCAAAGGCAGCGCATTTCGATAGCCAGAGCCATACTGAAGAACCCTCCTATCCTCATCCTCGACGAGGCCACCGCATCGCTCGATACCGAATCGGAAAAAATCGTACAGGAAGCTCTGGACAGGCTTATGTCCAACCGCACCACAATCGCAATTGCGCACAGGCTCTCTACAATCAAGAACTCGGACGAAATCATTGTTATGGACGAGGGGCATATTGTTGAAAGAGGCAAGCACGACGAGCTTATCGCTCTGGGCGGCTATTACAAGAAACTCTATGATATGCAAGCACTTTAGTATATGAAGAATAAATGGATATGGAGGGCGGCACTGCTGCTGTATTTCTGTCTGCTGGCTTATCTCTGCTTTGCTCCTCCGCAGGCTCTTCCTTCGGTAAGCAAGTGGAACTTCTTCATCCCGGCCGACAAGCTGGCGCATTTCCTGATGTTCCTGCCTTTCCCTGTGCTCTGCTATCTGGCCATCGGAAGGAACATCCGCAAAAGCTGGAAATCCGTCGGAGGGATTGTCCTGCTCTTTATTGCCGGCTGCGTGCTGGCAACAGCCACCGAACTCATCCAGGGCATCACGCCTGAACGCCAGCCCGACCGATACGATTTTTTAGCCGATGCAATTGGGATGTTTGTCAGTTGTCTAGTTCTTTTTGTTTCTCTTCCTTCTTGCGGAAAATCACAAACTCGTTGATTGTGAAGTTCAGCAGGCCCGACACGCAGAGTGCGAGGAGGTTACAGATTACAGGGTCCAATTTGAATGCCACAGCTATAGCATTGAGGATGAGCATCTTCACTATAAATGCCGAAATGCAGGTGAGATTGTATTTCCAGAAATGGGACAGGAAGGAACGGAAGGTGTGCTTGCTTATTCTGTCTTTCCAGACATAAAAAAAAGCGGTGGTGTAGTTCACTATCACCGCACACTCAAAAGAAATCATAGGAGAGAGAATATACTGCTCGAAGTGGCTTTCGCCCAAAATGCGAGCGCTGAACAACCAGAGAACAAAAGTATCTGTGGCTGTTCCAAGCAAAGTAGTAGTGGAATACTTTACAAATTGAGTTAATATTCTCTTAATTCTCACAAATTATCAATATAATACGCAAATATAATAATAATTCCCAACTTGACTATCAATCAGCTGAAGCCGGACCGAAAAAAACGACTCTTCCTCCTTCGGAACCTGCTCCGGGGCCCAGTTCTATAAGCCAGTCGGCTGCTTTTATCATATCCTTGTTGTGTTCCACAACCAAAACGGAATGGCCTTTGGCAATGAGGGCATCGAAAGACTTGAGCAGTTTCTCAATGTCATAGAAATGGAGTCCGGTAGTGGGCTCGTCAAAAATGAAAAGGGTGCGTTTATGAAGGCTCTTTTCGCTGCTCTGCGAAAGGAAATAGGCCAGTTTTACCCTCTGGCTCTCACCGCCGGAAAGAGTGGATGAACTCTGGCCCAGCCTAAGATAATCGAGTCCCACATCCACAAGCGGCTGAAGTCTGCGGGCTATCTCCTGTGCCTCAGGCTCCTTCCCCTTGGAAAAGAACTCCTGTGCTCCGGCAATGGTAAGATCCAGAATATCATTGACATTGAGGCCCCTGTATTTCACTTCGAGGATATCGGGTTTGAAGCGCTTGCCCCCGCATTCGGTGCAGACCATCCTCACATCGGAGAGGAACTGCATTCCGATTTTCACATAACCCTCGCCCATACATTCAGAGCAGCGGCCTCCGTCCTGGTTGAAGGAGAAGAATGAAGGTCCATAGCCGCTCGTGCGGGCATAAGGCTGGTCGGAAAGCAGCTTTCGGATGAGGTCATAGACCTTGAGATAGGTCACCGGATTGCTGCGGCTGCTGCGTCCTATCGGGTTCTGGTCCACATATTCCACGGCCTGAATGCGGTCGAGATTGCCTTCGAGCCCCCTGTGGGCACCCGGCTGCGGGCCCTCTCCCTCTATGTGTCGCAAGAGCGCAGGATAGAGCACATCACCCACAAGAGTGGACTTGCCCGAGCCCGATACGCCGCTCACAACAGTGAGCACGCCAAGCGGGAACTGCACATCTATGTCCTTGAGATTGTGCTCCATAGCTCCTTTGAGAGTGATGGAGTAGTTCCAGTTGCGCTTTGGAGGGACATAGCGGCTGCGCTGCCCGCTGAGATACTGCAAGGTAAGGGATCGGTCTATGTCGCTCTGCGGCAGCTCAGGACTGTAAACGCCCTGAAAAACCACCTGTCCTCCCAGTTCCCCGGCCTTGGGGCCTATGTCTATGAGCTGGTCGGCAGCCCGGATGATGTCTTCATCATGTTCCACCACAATCACGGTATTGCCCAAATCGCGAAGGCGTCTGAGCACTTTCACAAGACGGGCAGTATCTTTATAGTGCAGCCCTACGGAAGGCTCGTCCAAAACATACATCGAGCCGGTGAGATTGCTTCCTATGACCGATACAAGGTTGATTCTCTGGCTTTCGCCGCCTGAAAGGGTATTGCAGGAGCGGTTGAGGGTGAGATAGCCCAAGCCCACGTCCTGCAGGCATTCAAGGCGGCTGAGGACCTCTGACAAAGGCTCCTGGGCAATCTTCCTGCCGTTTTCGTCGAGCTGCAGATTTCTGAAGAAGTCAAGGCTTTCGTCCACTGTCTGCGCCAGGACTTCGGCTATGGTCTTTCCCTGCAACTTCACATATAGCGCTTCCTTGCGAAGCCGGCTTCCGTGACAGCTGTAGCAGATGCTGCGGCCGCTGAAACGGGAAAGCATATAGCGAAACTGCACCTTGACCCGCTGGGACTCCACCCATTTGAAGAACTGATTGATTCCGATTGCCCCCTCTTCCGTCCGGCTCTCCAGAGTCCAAAGCTTTTCCTTCTGCTCATCGGGAAGCTGACAGTATGGAGTGAAAATGTCCACTCCGTTCTGCTCGGCATAAAGAATGAAACGGTTCTTGAAATAGGACATTTTCTCTCCTCTCCAGCAGGCCACAGCACCTTCGTATATGCTCAGGCTCTTGTCCGGGACCACGAGGTCCTCGCTTATTCCCGATGTCATTCCCAGGCCTGCGCACACCGGGCAGGCACCAAGAGGGCTGTTGAAGTTGAAAAGAAAATCGTCGCTCTGGCGGAAAAGAATGCCGTCGAGTTCGAAGCGCTTGCAAAAACGCTTGT
Organism: uncultured Bacteroidales bacterium; assembly: GCA_946055165.1. Taxonomy (GTDB): domain Bacteria; phylum Bacteroidota; class Bacteroidia; order Bacteroidales; family UBA932; genus Cryptobacteroides. The sequence goes on along the minus strand of CAMGFA010000016.1, from coordinate 12,911 downwards.
ATTCTCCTGATTTATAGATAAATATTTCATCCCTACCCTGGCTGAAAGCTGTCTCCAGCGAGGCCAGAACCCTGGTCTTGTCTTCGAGGTCGCGGAATCGGTCCAGAAGCAGATAGGAAGAAGATACGTCGAGTTTTTGCTGAAGAGCGTCATCGATGTAGAGCACGGATGAATCGGCCCATAATCGGCTGAAACCCTGCTCTTTGAGTGAAAGGAGAGTGAGTATGCTGTCGCTGCCCCAGTTGGGACGGCAAAGCAGGTAGAAAGGCTCGCCTTCGATATGCTCCCCTATCCAGGCGAGAACGTCGGCCTCGGTATCGGCATGCACAAGACCTCCGGAAATGGGGCTGTAAGTCTTGCCCAGGCGGGCGAAGAGTATGCGGATGTAGTCGTAAAGCTCGCTGGTGGTGGCAAGTGTGGAACGGGGGTTCTTGATGCTCACCTTCTGCTGTATGGCAACGGCAGGGGGCATCCCTTCTATGCTCTCGACATCGGGCTTGCTCATCCTTCCAAGAAACTGGCGGGCATAGGAGCTGAGGCTTTGGGCAAAGCGCCGCTGGCCCTCGGCGAAGAGGGTGTCGAAGGCAAGGGAAGACTTGCCCGAGCCGGATACGCCGGTGATTACCACCAGTTTACCCCGGGGAATGTCCAAACTCACGTGCTTGAGATTGTTCACGCAAGCGTCCTTTATTCTGATATATCCTTCACTCATTGCTCTTTGGCTTTCGGTGCTCTGCTGAAAAGCCACAAGAGTGCGAAGCAGAGCAAGGCATTCACCATCAAAAGGCTGAAGCCCAAGTCGAACTTGCAAAAATACCTTAAAAATCCGTTCAGTGCAAGACATAGAAGCGGACTTGCAGGCATAATCCACAGAACTTTCCTGTCGGGCACGCTGCGTCTGGTTAGAATACCGAAAAAGAACAGTCCCAAAAGAGGTCCGTAGGTATAGGATGCCAGGGTGTAGATTATATTTATAAGAGCATCGTTGTTAAGAAAATACAGGGCGGCAAGCACAAGCATAAAGGCAAATGTAACAATGGCCTGGACCTTTTTGCGGAGACCCTGCTCACTCTTTTGCAGAAAATCGAGACAGACCGAGGATGTGATGGAGGTCAGGGCTGCTGCTGCACTCGGGCAGCTGGCAGCAACAAGGCCTAAAACGAACACCGCGCCCGCTGCGGCAGGGAATCGGCTCGCGGCCAGATACGGGAGCAGCTGGTCGGTGCTCTGCAGTCCGATTGCGGCCATTCCCCCGTTCTGCTGTACGAAAGCACCGAGCAGAACTCCGAGAGCAAGAAGCAGAAGGTTTACAATAAGAATTATTGCCGCTGTGAGATACATATTCTTTTGGGACGATGCCAAATCCTTGCAGGCCAAGTTTTTCTGCATCATCGACTGGTCCAGTCCGGTCATTGCCACTGTTACGAAAAAGCCCGAAACAAATTGTTTGAGAGCGTGTGTGGGAGCGGCGGGTCTGAGGTCAAAAAGCCCCGCATAGCCACTGAGGGTGGCCGGAAGGGCGGAATCGGCCCAATCTATTCCCTTGCAGATGAAATGGATGCTAAGGCCGAGAGTCAGAAGCATCAGCAGGGTCTGGAAGGCATCGGTCCAGACTATGGTCTTTACTCCACCCCGGTAGGTGTAGCAGAATAGCAGCAGAAGAAAAGCTGCGGCCAGCAATAGGAAAAGGCCAGAGCTGGGGCGGAATGGGAGAAAAGTCTGGAGGACGAGAAGGATGGCATAGAGACGGACAGCGCTGCCGAGGAGGCGGCTCAGAATGAAGAAGGCTGCGCCGCTGCGTTTGGAAGCAGTTCCGAAACGCTCTTCGAGATAGCCGTAAATGGAGCACAAACCCCGCTTGTAGTACAGGGGCAAAAGGACTTTTGCAATCAGGATGTACCCTGCAACAAATCCCAGAACCATAGGGAAATAGTAGCAGTTCTGCCGGAGCACATTACCGGGTACGGAGATAAAGCTCAGGCCGGTGAGCGAGGCTCCGAGCATTCCGAAAGCCACCACCGGCCAGGGAGCGCGGCGCCCTGCTCCGAAAAAAGCATGGCTGTCGGCTTTTTTCGAGCTTATGCCGCTAATTACAAATAGCAGCGCAAAATACGATATCAGGAGTATTGCGAGCAGTCCAAATGAAAAGCCCGTTTGCGGCTGTCCGTTCATATTTGTTTATGGAACAAAGAGTTCGCTTCGTGGTGTGAAGCTTTCCGGAAGAGGCATATCATAAACACTCGAACGCAGGAAGGCACGCAGGTCTTCGAGCGAAGAATAGCTGTTTATGGTTTCGGGACTGATGACCTGGCCTATTCCAATTCTCACTTTCTTGCCTTCTTTGTTGAAGAGCTCACACGGCAGGCGAAACAGGCGGATTTTCCAGCTCAACAGACCAAGAAGGTAATAAAAATTCGAATTGCGGTCGAAAAAGCGCACCGGCACCACCGGGACATTCAGCTTCTTTATAAGCTTTATTACAGGCAATTGCCACTCTCTGTCCCTGATGCATCCTTCCATTGGTTTGAGGTCCGATACGGCTCCGCTCGGGAAAAGGCCCAAAACGCCCCCGCTGCGCACCTGCTGCATTGCAGCTTTTATTCCGTTTATGCTTTCGGCTGTGGGTGTAGTGCGGTTCTCTCCGGTTGGAGTAACTGTTATAAAATTGTCACCCAAGCGTTTGGCTACGCCCAATATCTTGTTTACCATCACTTTGAAATCCGGACGGACGTGGCCGAAAAGGTCTATGAGGGCAATGCCGTCAACTCCGCCATAGGGGTGATTGCTGATGGTGATGAAAGGGCCGCTGGGGAGTAGCTCGGGGTCGAAACCTGCGACCTCGTAGCTGCATTTGAATTCCCGGAGCAGCGATTCAGCCAGTTGTACACCGTGCTGGCCTGCAAGTGAAGTATATACTTTGTTGAGCTTGCCAAGTTGGGTAATGTTCTCAACAAAGCGCATTACACAATGACCCGCCTTCGATTTGAAAGCGGGTACCATTTGCTCTATTTGTTCTACTGTATAGAGTTCGTCGTTCATTGTTTTTTCTTTGGAGGGTCTATTTTGGCGTAACCCTTGGCGTCGGTATAAATGGTAACCAGGTAGATGATGGAGATTACTGTAATGATGAAAATACCTACAAGGTCGAGGATACCGAAACTTACCGGGTTGCCCAGAATTTCACGCTCAACTCTGAAATTACGGACTGGTTCCACAAAAAGGAAGAGGCAGTTCACTATCACCATGAGGATGCGGAACTCGGTTGGTCCCAGTTTGGCATAGGTGAGCTTGAATTCTCCTTTGAGGTGGGCGTTGACATTTACATTCATGCTGAGAAGCAGATAGAGAATGAGTGCAATCATTGCAACCGGCAGATTCAAAAGGGCTGAATAGCCGGCTCCGATGAACATTATACACTCGTTGATAGCATCCACGGTGTGGTCCACATAGAAGCCGTAGATAGGTCGTTGGGTTTTTCTTACTCGGGCAAGTGTTCCGTCAAGAGAATCGCCATACCAGTTCACCAAGAAACCGAAGTTACTGAGCCAAAGCCAGTTGATGTTCTTTGTTGTGAGTACGTAACCAATAGCGATGATGACGGCTCCGAGGAAGCCGATAAAGGTCAGATGATCTGATGTTACCCAAGCCGGTTGCCTTTCGGCCAACCATACAAGCGCCTTTTTCTCAACTCCGTTGAGCAAGGAGGTTTGTATTCGGGTAGATTGTTTGATTTCCATAATGAATAAACGTATTTTCAATGCAAGCAAAGATAATACAAAAATTGTGCAAATCCGTTTTCTTGGGGCTGTAATCGTTCATTATTGTTACAAAATTATGAAAAATCGGCAAAAATATGACAGAAGTGTCAAACACAAACGTAAACATCACCACCGGGAGACACCTTGTCACAACGTAAGCCTCCGGCGAAATACATGCAAGTAGCATGTAATTATATGAAAGTAGCAGCAACTTGCACTAACTTTGGCAAAGTTGCTGCTACTGATATATTACTTCGTGTCAGTTACACGGAGTTTGTCGAAGTGTGGCTTTATTTCTGATATGTTATAGTAATGGATTTAATATACATTGCACCATTATTTGAACGGAATGCTATATAATCATACTCACCGGCAAGCTCCAATTCAGTTGATGTACCACATACGATTGAACCCAATTTGGTTCCCTTTGTGTCGTCACTATAGAGCTCTGTAGGGTTTGTATAAGCAGTGTTACTTCCGTAAACATCAAGAGTTCTTCCTTCCACAGTACTGCCTTCCCATTCAACAACAACCTTTACTGCTTTGCCGCCAGATACTGTAGTAACAATTCCTGAATTGCTATTCTTGCTTCTCAACTGAATAGAGGAGTTACTACCTGCGCACTGAACAGAATATACTGCACCAGAGTCACCATTCAAACCTTCAACAAGAGTATAGTCTTTATCTTTTACTCCTGTCCAAGCCTGATTCAGAACGTCATCAACAGTAGTTACCTCTCCACCAACTGCTTTAACAGTTACGGTAACCTCAGCGCTGGCTTCGGTGTAGTACTCTGTAGCAGGGATGCTGACGGTGATTGTGGTGGTGCCTTCCTTCACACCTGTAATAACGCCTTCGGCACTTACGGTTGCAATTGTTGCATCTGCAGATTCGTAGGTGAATGCAGTAGCGTCGGAGTTGGTGCTAGGGCTGAGGGCAACAGTCTCACCTTCGGTTACTGTCTTGGCAGCAGGCACATTGATGGCAGCTGGCTCAAGCTCCCAGTAGGTTGAGAGGATGAGATCTGGCAAAACAGTATCGGCGAGATCATTGTAAACGCCAAAGGAGTTGTGTGTTATAGAATAAGCAAGAGTAGCTCCTGTTCCATTATTGGAAATCTGATATCCACCTTCTTTTGCTTCAACAATAGTCCAAACAAAACTTGCAGCGTTTTCACTATACTCATCAAAAGTCAAAGAACGAGATAAAGTCTTAAATCCTTCCTGATTATAATAATAGTATCCTTCAGCATCCTGAATTGTATATGTTGGATCTTCTTCAGAGAATTGTGTAATGGTGAATCTGTTACGTGCAAAGCTTGCACCTTCCACAAGATCTACGACTGAAGGATATCCATATTCCTTTGAAAGAGGTAAAGCGGCTTTACCGTCTGCTACAATCCAATACTCTCCAGAAGGAATAAGGTCATAATTACCACCTAATGAATTGTAATCAAGAATAGGGATATACTCTGCAGGAACTGTAGCTTCAGCAGTTTCTTGATAAATGAAATAATAGAAATCATTCTGGAAAGAGAACGTTACAGAAGATTCGGTAAGATTCGCATAAGGAATTTCTCCACTAAGAACTTCACTTTCATCAAAAGCATTAACAAGATTGCAAATTACCTTTGAATTTTCCGCATCTATCTCATATGTTCCAGAATACATAAAATAATGTCCCTGGACATCTGGATTGAGAACAGATACATCATAAGCGAAATAAAGAACGCCAGGAGTAGTTACGCCGAAATCAAAAACAGCACTTGTATTCATCATATCTTCCCACTTGAACTCCCACTGCTTTCCGTCGAGGCTATACTCTGGAGCAGGGGCTTCAACTTCCTCATAAGAAGTAACTACAAAGTTTGTCTGGCCCTTCGAGTTGTATCCAATGGTGTATCCATAGAGAACAACAGGACCGTCTGCAATAGTGAAGTTGGAATATGCGTTTACTACCTGCTTACCAACATTAATATTGTAGCCATCCTTTGTACCCTCAACTTTTCCATAGAGGATTGAAGGAGCTTCAGCATAAGCGGCAAGTGCAGCCTCGTCAAGAAGAGTTGCCTCTGAAGGATAAGATACTTCAACAGTACCTGTTTTTTCAATTTCAGGGCTGTTCCATTCAGGACAACCATTATAAAGAGTAATAGCACCAGAAAGGGTAACAACGTCTCCCACTTTAAGACCTGAATCCTTTTTGAACATAAACATAATTGCAGTATCGTCCTTTACTACAATTTGGCTTGAACCAACTGCAATAACATGAACATCCTTGGAAGTGTATGACGATGCAAGTTCTGCTCCGCTTGAAAGAAGCTCTACAAGTTCAGCAAGTGTGTTGTAATTTACAGTAGCGCTCTTCTGGGTGAGGGTGAGTTCTGCGCTCTTGTTTCCATCTTTCGAAGAAACCACAAACCTGGCAACGCGGTCTTCGCCGGCATTAGCTTCAAATTCAACAACTACAGTACCGTTGTTTGAACCACTTTCTGTCTTAAGGGTAGCCCAATCACCCTCTGTTTTGGAAACAGTCCAATCGAGGTTGGAAACGATAGAGAATTCAGCTTTTGTTGCATCGGCTGCAACTTCGAGAGAAGCCTTTTCTGCATAAAGCTTGCTGTCGTCAATTACTGCCTCTTTAGTGTCCTCGTAAAGACGAGGCATTACTCCGGACTCAGAATTGTATGCGCCGTAAGAGCTGTACTGAGTAGAGTACTGCATCCACTTCTGCATAGCTACATTCTTAATTGTGAAAGTGCCCTCATCAGCCGGTTCAACAGTCCAAACGCCGCCATCTGTGTAGGTATCGGCCATATTGAAGCTGTTGTGGGTTCCTGTCATAATAAGGTAACGGCCATCCGACTGACGGATAGCAAAGCCGCCTTCAACAGCCTCGAAAATGAATCCGCAGGAAGCATCAGCTGTTGAAACAGTTCCCTCAACATCCTCAACAGCGAGAGGATAAAGATATCCATAGTCCTTGGCAGCCTCAAGCGGCTTGGCTGCCTGAAGGCTTGCGCCATCCCAAGCTGCAATCAAATAAGCTTTTCCAGCTTTAACGCCTTCTGTTACACGAACATAAGTTCTGCGGGTATCAAGACTTGAGTCTCCCTTCTGATTGACGGTAATTACAAAAGTACCGTCCTCCGATGATGCAGAACAAGTCAAGGTAATCTTTCCCGAACGTGGACCTTGAAGTTTTCCGTCGGCATCAACATTATCTTCTACCGAAACTGTGAGGGAAGAATTACCTGTTCCATTAGCAGCCGACAAAGTAATCCAATTGTCGGCAATAGCAATCCAGTCACCATCTGAGGTAATCTGAACATCAACTGGTTCTGATTTCTGAGCATCAAACTCCAATTCTGTGACATCGGCCTTAACTGAAGTACCGAGAGGTGCCTGCTGAACCGGATTGCAGGATGCGACAAACGCCGCACCTGCAACCAGAGCTAAAATTGACTTAAAAAATTTATTCATACTGAATATGTGTGAAAATTATATTAGAAAGTAAGTCTGAGACCAAGCTGGAAACGCCAGCGGGATGAGAAGTCACTCAAGCTCGGAGTATTGTAAACTGTGTCGAGGAATGAGTAGGTAGGAGTAGCATTTCCCTCAGCATCAACAGTTACATCTGTAACTGTGAGCACCTGACGGTTGTAGGCAGAGGTGTAATAAAGACCCCAGCTACGGTTAATGAGGTTGCTGGCATTGAGAAGGTCAAGAGTAATTTCCACCTTGCGCTTTCTGGCTGCATCGTAGAAAATATTCTGGGCAACGTGAACGTCGAAATGGTTCTCCCAAGGAGCAATTCCGCCATTACGCTTTGACCACTGTCCACGGTGAGAGCTGAGATAAGAATCCTGGCGGATGAACTCTTCGAACTTGAGGGCATCGGCAGGAGTAGCCCAGTTCATCTGAGGAAGTTCTGTCTGTGTTGGAATATAAAGCAGGGAGTTGCCTGTAAATCCATCGCCATTGAAATCGGAATTCTCCCTCATAGTATAGCTGTAACGCATTCCACTGCCTCCAATATAAGAGATGGTAATGTTTGTGCTCATTCTTCCACCGAAATACTTAGGTGAAGTATAAGATGCTACAGCAGTTACCTTGTGAGGAATGTCGAACTGAGAGTATGACAACTCAGGATTGTTGGAATCTACACAGTAATTGTATTTCCAGTTGGAAAATGCAACAGAAGATGTACAGTCATTTACAGAATATGAATGGCCATAAGTATATGAAGCAGAGAGGTCAAGACCCCAGTTGAAATGCTTTACAAGCTGGGCGGAAAGGGAATAGGTATAACCCAGGTTTGTATTGCCAAGAGCAACAACGGTTGAATAGGTTTCACCGCTGATATTATGATAATATGGAGCGCTGACACCATTCTGCTTATAAACATCCTTGTTTACAGGATATACAAGCTTGTTGCTTTCAATAACAAGATTCTTGAAGAATACATTATTGAGGCCCTTGCTGAAGAGAGCGTCGAAAGTAAAGTCCCAACCACCGTCGAAAGACTGCTCATATCCAAGGTTGGCACGGAATACTTGAGGATACTTGAAATTTTTGCTGAGGGTGTTGATAGTAAGGCCGGAAGCTTTCGGAGAGATAAGTCCGTTCTGAACATAAGTGTAAGGGTTGGATGTTGCAAGTCCGTCTTTTACGCCAGTGTACTTGGACTGATAGAGCCTTTCAAGCTCGCTGCTGAGGGTTGTGGACTTCGTTGCAACTCCGGTATTGTTGTAAGCATTTGAAAGCCATACAAAAGGAACACGTCCGGTAAAGAGGCCCACGCCACCGCGGAGGAGACTTGTGTGGGCATCGTCCATATAATAACGGAATCCGATGCGCGGCGAGAAGAGCGGAGTTGCGTTCGGCACTGTTCCAACATACTGTCCTTTAAACTGAGAGTGACCGGCAGCAGTCTGGTCATCGGAATATTTGTTGAACTCCTTGTTTTCGATAGGTTTATTGAGGAGCATAGGAACATCTACACGGACGCCATAAGTGAGAGTAAGGTCACGGTTCGGCTTCCATTCATCCTGAATATATGCGCCAAGTTCAAGGGCATAAGTAGGAGCAGCCCAGATGGTCTTGCCGCCTGTATAATCAGGATCGGCATAGTTGTAATAATACTTACTTGGCTTATTGTCGAAATAGTCCTGCAAAGAAGCAAATTCGAACTCACCGTAAGCATATTGAAGGTACACGTTGTTGAATTTGAAGAATTCGTTGTGTGTACCTATTGTAATATTATGGTTTCCAACATACCAGGAGAAGTTGTCGGTAAGAGTATAGGTGTCTGAATTCATTGAGTTTGCACCTGAAGAATACTCTGTTCCGAGATTGATGCTAATTTTGTCCTTGATCTTCATGGTTGCACCGGCATAGCCAGGATCACGTTTGTCACGGACAAACACTGCAGTGGCACGAAGTTCATTCGACATATCGTCGCTGATACGTGTATGGAGTTCTCCTACCAAAGTGTTGGTCTTGTTTGACTGCTTGTATGATGAATTATTGAAAGTATAGGAAGAAGCTCCAGCCGAGTATTTGTCGGAATAGGCATCTGCATACTGATAACGGACCATCAACTTGTTGTTGTCGTTGATATTCCAGTCAACACGGGCCATAAGATTGTATGCACGGTTGGTCTTGAGGTGAAGACCATAGGACTCACTGTAATTCTTGTCAAGTCCGGTACCGTATGTTTCAACATACTTTTTAAGGATGGCATCGGCAAGCTCATCATTGAGATACTTACCATAGTCTTTACCGTTCCAGACAATACTGTTGGCGAGCTCCTTGTTGGAATAGCTGTCCTCTGCAGGAGAATATGCTGTAGGGAACTCCTGTTTGTTGTAGTCACCTGAAAGGAAGAGGAATACCTTGTTCTTGACGATAGGGGCTCCTACGGTGAAACCTGCATTGAGAGATGTCTCGGTATCTAATTTTGTTCTTTCTTCCTTGTTGAAATACTGCTTCATCTGTTCAGGAGAACCTGCTGTTGTTCCGATGAAGTTTTCGTTGAAGTATCTTGAATATACAGAACCTTTTACTTCGTTGGTACCTGATTTGGTGATAGCGTTGATGGCACCTCCTGTGAAGCCGGACTGACGGACATCAAAAGGAGCAATTACAACCTGAAGTTCCTCAACGGCATCGAGGGAAATAGGGTTTCCACCTGCCTGGCCACCATTGGTACCCGAAGATGCAAGACCGAAAGAGTCGTTGGCAACGGCACCGTCAATCTGGAAGCTGTTGTAACGGTTGTTTGTTCCAGAGAAAGAAATACCACCGTTTTTATTGAGACTTGCCTGTGGTGTATATTTAACTATATCATAAACACTTCTGTCAATAGAAGGCATACTTTCCACCTGAGCATTGCTGAACGCTGAACCAGCACCAGTCTTGGAAGAAGAGAACTTCTTTTCACTTACAACAGTAACTGCATCCAGTTCATTTGTTGACCTCAGATAAACATTCATTTCGTAGGTCTCACCAAGTTTCAGAGAAAGATCAGAAACCACTACAGTCTCCATTCCCACGAAAGAAATCTCAACTTTGTAAGGACCACCGGCACGCATACCATTGATAGTAAAGCGTCCGTCGTTGTTGGCTACCGAGTAGTAAACAGAACCAGTGGGAACGTGAACTGCAACAATTCCAGCTCCCGGGAGTGAGCCTCCCTGTTCATCAGTGACCTGACCACTGATACTCGAGGTTGTAACCTGCGCAAAGGCAACTACTCCGAAAAGCACTGCTGCCAAGGCAGATACAAATCTTTTAAAATTTTGATTCATAAATAAAAATTAAGTTAAAATTTTCGCCGGCAAATATACAAAAAAATCCACTGCAATACTATTTCAGATGTATTGCCGTTTCCAATATTTTGCCGTATCTTTGCAAACCTTTATTCATACGAGAGGAAAGATTTGACTGCTTGCAACCTCGTACAAAAAATGCTAAAAAGATGAACTACCTTTTCACATCGGAGTCCGTCTCCGAAGGGCACCCGGATAAGGTTGCCGACCAGATTTCAGATGCAATTCTTGATGAGTTCCTGCGACAGGACCCGGAGGCCAAAGTGGCCTGCGAGACCTTCTGTACTGCAGGTCTTGTAGTTGTAGGCGGCGAGGTCAGCTCGGACAAGGCCTATGTCGATGTCCAGGAAACCGTGCGCCGCGTTATCCGCCGCATCGGCTACACAAAATCAGAATACCATTTCGATGCCGATTCCTGCGGAATAATTTCCACCATCCACGAGCAGAGCCGCGACATCAACCGCGGTGTTGTGCGCGAAAGCCCTGAACTGCAGGGCGCCGGAGACCAGGGCATGATGTTCGGTTATGCCTGCAAAGACACTCCGGAGTATATGCCGCTGGCCCTGAGCCTTTCGCACGCGCTGCTGCGCATACTCTCCGACATCCGTCGTGAAAGCCCGAGCCCGATGCCTTATCTCAGGCCCGATGCCAAAAGCCAGTTTACCATCCAGTTCTCGGCCAAGCACAAGCCGGAGCGCGTTCACACGATAGTGCTCAGCACACAGCACGACGAGTTCGCATCGGACGAAGAAATGCACGCAAAAATTGAGCAGGACGTGCGTGAAATCGTGCTGCCGCGGCTGATTGCCAGTCTGCCGGAGAATCTGGCAAGGCTTTTTGACGGCACATACACCCTTCACGTGAACCCTACGGGCAAATTCGTCATCGGTGGCCCGGCCGGCGATACCGGCCTTACCGGGCGTAAAATAATTGTTGACACCTATGGCGGACGCGGAGCCCACGGCGGTGGTGCGTTTTCCGGGAAAGACCCTTCCAAGGTGGATCGCAGTGCTGCTTATGCGGCAAGGTACATTGCCAAGAATCTTGTGGCTGCCGGTGTGGCCGATGAGATTTTGGTACAACTGGCCTACGCCATCGGTGTGGCCGAGCCTGTAAGCGTGTTTATCGAGAGCTACGGCAGTGCACACATCAGCGTTCCGGGGCTGGAGAATGCCACTCATGAGCAGACCGATGCCTACATAGCATCGAAGGTTAGAGAGCTCTTCGACCTTCGTCCGGCCGCAATTGTTGACCGATTCCACCTCAAGGCCCCTATTTATGAGCCTACGGCTGCGTACGGACATTTCGGACGCGAACCTTATGTCCAGAACGGAATCCAGTTCTTCGGCTGGGAAAAGCTGGACATGGTGGATTTACTGCGTGAGGAATTCTCGGCTCAGGAGTAAAACCCTGTGTTTAAGAAGGTAGAATAAAGGACTTATTGTTATTTCAGTTTAGGGATATTATCTACGCAAAAAATAACTAAATAGCCCTTAGATGCAGTGAATTTGCCATGCGTTCTTTATACCACTATTGACACAATAATGCTTAACAACTTTCTATAAGTGTACTGCCTGACAGCCAGATTGTGGCTTCAGGCGATGCGCGCTGCGGATTGGACTGCGGCTCTTTGCGTCCATTGCCCTGCTAGGCCGCCAGGCTTGTGGCTTTCAGGCGATGCGCGCTGCAGCTTGTCCTGCGAAGTCGGTGATGGCCGGGAACTCGCTACGCTCAAACACCCCGGCCATTGTTCCACCTCCTTCTGGTCCAAGCTGCGCTCGCGGATGGACGCCTTGCGTCCATTGCTCGCGCAGTCCCCTTGCGCCGCAAGCCTTCCAGCCACGACCCCAGCTGCCTCGCAGTACATATTTTCATCAGCGTTCCACTCATCTTTCTGCGCTCTCTTGAGGGTCCTTGCCTTCAGAGACTCCTTCCCACTTCGCTACGCTTGTGGGCCCCTTCCTTCCTCAGGAGACGAGGTATCTTTCGGCAAGACCCTCAAGAGCGCTTCCCACAGCACCACCGTGCCAGATGCCATCACTCAAAGGGTCTTCGCTATATCTGGAACACCCACCTGCCTCCCACATACACCATCCCTACACCACCGTGCCAGATGCCATCACTCAAAGGGTCTTCGCCGCATCTGGAACACCCACCTGCCTCCCACATACACCATCCCAACACCACCGTGCCAGATGCCATCACGCAAAGGGTCTTCACTGCATCTGGAACACCCACCTGCCTCCCACATACACCATCCCAACACCACCGTGCCAGATGCCATCACGCAAAGGGTCTTCACTGCATCTGGAACACCCACC
>CAMGFA010000015.1 GCA_946055165.1 uncultured Bacteroidales bacterium | reverse complement strand
TTCAGTCAAAATAGCGAAAAAAGGCCCTATTTTCGCTAAAATGGCGCCGTAGCTATACCTGTCCCGTAGCTACAACTCTGCTCAAGTCCCGCCATCTAAAATAATGGTCACCTGTCAGAATACATCGAGGATTGTCTCCTGAGCACCTGGACAACTTTATCAAATGGTATCTATACTTCACTGACGAAAAGAAACGCAAAGAAAGGTGACGCAGTTGGAAGCGTTCTTGAGGGTCTTGCCGAAAGAGACCTCGTCTCCTGAGGAAGGAAGGGGCCCACAAGCGTAGCGAAGTGGGAAGGAGTCTCTGAAGGCAAGGCCCTCAAGAGCGCGCAGAAAGATGAGGAGAAATGTCCGGGGTGTTTGAGCATAGCGAGTTCCCGGCCATCACCGACTACGCAGGCCAAGCCGCAGCGCGCACCGCCTGAAAGCCATGAGCTGGCTGCTTCGCAATACAAACAGGTTTTTTCACGTAATCCCAAGGCCCTCAAGAGCGCGCAGAAAACGGACAACACCATAAAAAGAGAATGCGGCGCAATTTCATTTGTGCCGCATTCTGCTTTTAAATTATTGATTTATAATCCAATAACAAATCAATACTCCTCCTCGTTAAAGAAGAAGTCGTCCTTGGTCGGGTAGTCCGGCCAAATGTCTTCTATTGTTTCGTATATTTCCCCGTCGTCTTCGAGCTCTTGGAGATTCTCGATAACATCACGAGGGGCTCCGGAACGGTTTGCGTAATCAATTAATTCCTCTTTTGTTGCTGGCCATGGTGCATCGTCCAAACTGCCAGCGAGCTCAAGTGTCCAAAACATAATTATTTATAGTTTAAAAGTGGGTGCAAAGATAGGTTTTTCAAGTGAAAAAACAAATAATCCCGTTCTTTTTGCTTATTTTTGTGCGCGAAAGATTATGGCATACAAAAGAATAGACAATTATGACGAGGAAGTGACGGCCCAGATTGCGTCACACGTGAAGGAAATCCTCCGCCTGCTCGGTGAGAATGAGCAGCGTGAAGGACTTTTGAAAACTCCTGAAAGGGTGGCCAAGTCGATGCAGTTCCTTACCAAAGGTTATTTTGAAGACGGCGTTGAGATAATCCGTCAGGCGGTTTTTGAAGAGGAGTACAGCCAGATGGTGCTGGTTAAAGACATAGAACTCTACAGCCTGTGCGAGCATCACATGCTCCCTTTCATAGGAAAATGTCACGTTGCATATATTCCAAACGGTAAAATCACCGGGCTCAGCAAGATAGCCAGAGTAGTGGAGACCTTTGCCCGCCGTCTTCAGGTGCAGGAAAGGCTCACCGTCCAGATTCGTGACTGCATTCAGGAGGCTCTCCAGCCCCTTGGCGTTGCGGTTGTGATTGAGGCCATGCACAGTTGCATGGTGCTCCGCGGAGTGGAGAAAGCCAATGCTGTTACAAGCACTTCGGCTTTCAGCGGTGCCTTCCTCAACTCGGAGAAGACCCGCAATGAATTTTTGAATCTTATCAAGTAAATGAAAAACAAGACCAAAGTACTGCTGATTCTTCTTTCCTGTATATTGTTCGGCTTCCTGCTGGGACTGCTTGTGGGATCGGCAGCAACAAGAATAAGGCTTTCGAATGTGAAGCTTAAGGCTGAAAGGCAGGAGGAAATTATTCAGCAGCAGGAAGATATAATGGAAGAGGAGCAGGTTCTCGCTTCTGAATCGTCAGAAAAGAAGCAGGTCATCTATGGCCGCAAGAGGCTGCCTTATGCCAAACTCTTCAACGACCTCAACGAGACCCATCTCGAACTCGCACGCAAGGTCGGGCTCAAGAGCATTCCCAAGACCAGGGCCGATATCTCCCGCAACAGCAATCTGGTCGAAATCCGTGACAATCAGTATTTTGTGCTCTACAATCTCAAGTATTCTGTTCCTTTCCTTACCAAAGGCGCTGCGAAAGAGCTTAACGAAATAGCAAAGGCTTTCAGCGATTCTCTGGAGAACAAGCACCTGCTCGATTACAAACTTATGGTAACTAGCGTGTTGCGTACGGAGGAGGATGTGCACAAATTGCGTCGCAGCGGAAACTACAACGCAACTGAAAATTCAGCCCACTGCTATGGCACTACCTTCGATATAGCCTACACCCGCTATCACCGCGACGTGGAGACCGATGAGGTTATGGAGCCTTTCGAACTCACCAAGGTGCTGGGTGAGGTGCTGCTGGACCGAAAGAAGGCTGGCAAATGTCTTGTTAAATACGAGAAAGTGGAGCACTGCTTCCACATTACTTCCTGTTATTAGAGAGTGGAGAAACCGCTTCCGGCCCAGGGACTGCTGAACAAGGAGATTGCGGACAAGTACAATATCTCCATCAACACAGTCATCACCCACGGAAAGAACATAAGCCGCAAGACCGGAATCAAAACAATAGCAGGGCTTACATTGTATGCCCTGCTCAATGAACTTATAGAAATCAAGGACGAGTCCTATCTGCTCTGATTATTTTTGTGGATTTCCTGACATCATTGTATCGAGGTCTTTCTGGAGAATCTTTCCGTCGATTATTATAAGGGAAACTTCATCAATTTCTCTGGCGAGAAGAATGAAACTGCTTATATAATCCATTGTGTAGCAGGCGTAAATGTGAACTGTTTCACCATCGTCTTTTGCTTCCATCAGGAGTTCGTACTTGCGGGAGTTCAGCAATTCAACGGCTTCGCCGTAGAGTTCGTCACATATTGCAGGGTTCTCGCTGTTGATGATGTACATTCCTCTGAATTCTTTGATATCCGGGATGAATCCTTCCGCGTCGGTCTGCTCTTCGAGAGCCTGCATTCCGCCTACCATCTTGAACATGGCCGGGGAGATGTAAACTGCACTAACATTTTCGTAGCTTGAGAATTTCTCGTAAAGATCGCGTCCGTTCTGTGCCAGGCAGCAGAGGCTGGCAAGCGAAAGGGTCAATAATGTCAATATCTTTTTCATAAACTATCTGTATATCTTTTGTATTATTTCTGCCGGTTTCTCCAGTTGTTTTGAGGCTTTTCCGGCCTGCCTCATTCCTTTGTCCATTGATGTGCCGATTTTGTCGAACGCCTGGAGGACGTATTCGCGGGCCTGTGCGGGATCGGTGAAACTGTCTTCGAGAGGCTGCGGCCTAAGGAGAACGGCCACTGCCACGCAAGCGCAGGCCAGTGCGGCTGCAAGGCTGCAGAAGGCTGCCTTTTTCTGTCTGCGGCTTCGTTTTTCCTCCTCGAGAGCCATTGCGCAGGCCAGTGCATTCTCTATTTCAATGGCCGATTCTTCCTTGAGTTTTGCATCTGAAAGTTCTGCCAGTGTTTCGAGCTCCGAAAGCTCCATTTTCTCTATATCTTCAATTCTTTTCATATCTGATACAGTTTTTCAGTTTCTTTCTTGCCCCGCTCAGCAGCACTCTGCTGCTTAAAGGGTCTATTCCGGTTTCTTGCTGAATTTCCTTGTAGTCCAATCCTTCGAATACGTGGAGTCTCAAAATCAGGGCCTCCCTTTTCGAGAGCAGTTCCATAGCCTTGTGAACTTGTTGAAGCATCTGTTTCTGATTAAGGCTCTCCTCTATGCTGCCGCTGTCCCGGATTTCCATCTTGCCGCTATCGGCAAAGTCCTTTTTGGCCCTTATCCTGTCTATGCACAGGTTCTTGAGCAGACTTATGCAGTAGGCTTTGGGATTGTTGAGGCTGTCGAGGGCGTCCCGTCTTGCCCAGAGCTTGAGGTAGAGATCCTGCAGAGCGTCTTCGGCATCGGTTTCGGACTCAAGGATGTAGAAAGCCACTTTGTAGAGGCTTTCCCTCAAGGGGAGGAAGATCCTTGTGAAGTCCGTTCCTGTCATAATCAGTCTGCAATATCAGCAACGGCATTCATAGGGATGCTGCCGAAAAGACATATCAATGCACAATCGCTTGGAGTGAAGATTATGAGGTCTTTCACGTTCTCGTTCCTGTTGTCAATGGCTCCGAATATGAATACTATATCTCCATTGTCTCTGGCTTCCATTATAGGCTCCACGTTTTCGAAATGCCTGTTGAGTTTGCCGCTGATTTCGTCTCTGATTTGAGGAGCTGCATCTTCATAGTCCAAAATGAGCATTCCCTTTACTCCGTCCATCAATGCGAGCGATTCCATGTCGTCTTCGTCGGGGCTTTCCCCGTCAAGCTTTGCCAGCATTTTGATCATGGAAGTGGAGAACGATCCAAGGTCAAGTACTTCCACACCTTCGACCCCTTCATACTCTGCAGCCAATGACTGGAGGAATGACTTTGATGACTTTTTGGCCTGAGCCTCACTTGTGCCGGCCATCAGCAGACACAGGAAAAGAATGATTGTAAATGTAATCCGTTTCATATCATTTGTGTTTTAAATTGTCCTTTTTGGATGTCAAGCACATAATAGACGAATAAAGCGGATAAATGTTAATAAAAGATTTGCAAAGATATGATTTTTTTATTTATCTTTGCACTCGCTTTCGGGGTATTAGCTCATCTGGTAGAGCGCAACACTGGCAGTGTTGAGGTAAGCAGTTCGAGTCTGCTATACTCCACTTTAAAAAAAATTCTGTTCCTCCCGGAGCAGAATTTTTTTTGGTAATGAGGAGGCTTTATCGTGCAGCCTTGAAGGTGTCGTCTATATCCAGATAAATATGGTAGAAGGCCTTGTCTGAAAGTTTGGAGTATCGGCCAACCAGAGCTTTGATCTGGGTGAGCATATAATCTTCCGATTCTTCCCATTCGCCCGGATCCGGCACAAGCCCGTCGTGTTTCTTCACATAGGCGAGGAAGGCTTTGTCCAGTGCCGCCTTGTCGAGATAGTCCAGCAACTGTCCATAGTCTGCAATGGCCCCCAGTTCGGTGCTGTGCTTGTCGAAGTAGTCCGATGCAAATCGCATGGCGCAGGCCTTGCGGTTGCATTTCACAAAGAAGGCCGATGCCTTTGTGGTGTCCAGCGGAACGAACACATCGGGCAGAATTCCGCCCTTCGAGAGCTTCATGCTGTCCACATCCACCATTTCAGCATTGGTGTATCGCTTGAGGACTTCGTAGTTGTAGTCCGGCGTATAAGGCTTCTGGATGCATCGTCCGGAAGGGGTATGGAAGCGGGCTACGGTAATCCTCAGGCCCGAGCCGTCGGTGAAATTGAGCGGCTCCTGCACCAGACCCTTGCCAAAGGAGCGGCGGCCTACAATCTGCGCACGGCCGTTGTCCTGCATGGCGCCTGCAAAGATTTCACTGGACGATGCGCTGCCCTCGTTTATGAGCACCTTCAGGGGCAGATCTTTGAATGGCCCGCGTCCGTCGGCCCTGAAGTCCTCGCGCGGCCTGTGCAGACCTTCAATATAGACAATCAGGGAATCCTTTTCAAGGAAGAGGTTGCTCAGAAGCAGGGCCTGGTCGAAATATCCTCCGGAATTGTCCCTCAAGTCGAAGACCAGCTGCTTCATACCCTCTTTCTGCAACTCCGTTATTGCATCCAGGCACTCCTTGTAGGTGGTGCGGGAGAATTTCGAAAGACGCAGATAGCCGGTGTTTTCATCGGCCATAAAATATGCATCAACACTCCAGGTTGGAATCTTTCCCCGGGTGATGTCGAAATCAATCAGCTCCTCGCTGCGTTTCACCTGCACTTTCACCTTGGTGCCTGCAGGGCCTTTCATCCGGCGGACCATACTATCCTGAGGGAACTTGACTCCGGCAATCTGCCTGTCATCCACCCGCAGAATCCTGTCCCCGGGCATCATCCCTATTTTTTCGGCCGGCCCGCCCGGAACCACCTCTATGACCACGGCGGTATCGTTCGGAACATTGAACTGTATGCCGATTCCGCTGAAACCTCCCGAAAGGGATTCTTCGCTTTCTTCCAGCTCAACAGGCGGAAGATAGGCGGAATGGGGGTCCAGCTGGGCCAGAACGGCCACAATGGCAGCATCGGTAACGCTCTTGTGGTCGATGCTGTCCACATAATTGAGGTCGAGCTGCTGGAGTACAAGATTGAGTTTGCGCCAATCACGGTATTCGGTCTTGTACATGGCCTTGCGGCTTTTGTATGAATCAAAAGTGAGCACTGCAAGAGCGCCCACAGCAATGCCTAAAAGCACGGCAATAAATGCAGTCCTATTCTTCATCTTCCTTGTAGTGTTCACATTCTATTCCGGCACGGCGCAGAAGCTCCACGCCGTCCAGAATCCTGTATTCATCGAGATAGACAACCCTCTTTATGCCAGCCTGAATGATAAGCTTTGCACACTCCATACAAGGCGATGCCGTTACATAAAGGGTTGCTCCCTGAGAGCTGTTGCCCGACTTGGCCACCTTGGAAATGGCATTGGCCTCGGCGTGGAGCACATAAGGCTTGGTGATTCCGTTCTCGTCCTCACAGACATTCTCGAAACCCGACGGGGTTCCGTTGTACCCGTCGGATATGATCATCCTGTCCTTTACCAGCAGGGCCCCCACCTGGCGGCGCTTGCAGTAAGAATTGTGAGCCCAGACACGGGCCATTTCCAGATAGCTTTTGTCGAACTTGTTCATTATTTAATTGTTCTTCTGATAGAGATACCTCTTGATATTCTTCTTTGGAGTACGCTCAAAGTCCTCCTCCATAAATTCTATCTTGCGGATTTGGGCAAAGTTAGGCAGGAGCTTGTTCATCTCCGGAAGCTGGCTCTGCAGCTTGCCTTCGATTTCCTCCTTTTCTATTCCGTCGAGATGGGCATTGGTGTAGTCCGGATGGATGAGAGCGGTAAGGGAACCCTTGTCTTCCACTACGAGGGAATCGAAGACATAAGGGAAGTTGTTGATTACAGCTTCCACCTCCTCAGGATAGATGTTCTGTCCGTTGGCAGAGAGAATCATACATTTGCAGCGTCCCTTGAGATAGAGATAACCGTCTTTTATGACACCCATATCGCCTGTCTTGAACCAGCCGTCTTCGGTAAAGCATTCCTTTGTGGCCTGTTCGTTCTTGAAATAGCCCAGGAACACGTTCTTTCCGCTGACCTGCACTTCTCCGGGGATATTTTTCGGGTCCTTGGAATCGATGCGGATCTGGCAGCCCGGAACAACCTTGCCTGAAGAACCCACTTTGGCAGTCTTCCATTTGCTGAAGGTGATGATAGGAGCACATTCAGTCATACCATAACCCACAGTGAACGGGAACTTGATATTGTGGAAGAATTTCTCCACTTCCGGATTCACACCTGCACCGCCGAGAATCACTTCTTCGAAATTGCCGCCGAAAGCAGCCACAACCTTGTTTTTGATGGTTTTGCGGATGATGTTCTTGACGAAAGGGGCATTGAGGAAGAACCTGAGTTTTTCTGCTACAGGCTTGAGCTGAACCTTGTAAACCTTCTCTATGATAAGCGGAACTGCAATGATTATGCAAGGGTGGATTTCCTGGAAAGCCTGCATTATCACCTTCGGGCTAGGGGTCTTGGTAAGGAAATACACGTGGGCGCCTATGCTCATTTCAAAGAGGAACTCGAACATGAGTCCGTACATATGTGCGCTCGGAAGCATGGACACGACCTCGGAAGTGTTGTCCATCTGAGGCTCGGCCCAGGATGCGAATTCTATATTGCCGGCAATGGCGCGGTAAGGGATCATTACACCCTTGGAGAAACCGGAAGTGCCTGAAGTATAGTTGATTATAGCCAATTCTTCGGGGCTGTCGGTATAGTAGTCTATGTTCTCCGGACGCAATCCGCAAGGATAGGTTTTGCGGAACTCGTTTATCACGCTGGCCCTCATCTGGGCAATCTCTTCGCGGCGCACAAAGAGGAAGTCCAGGTCGGAAATGCGCACAACGGCCTCGAGTCTGGTGATGTTGCTCACATCGATCTTCGGCCATATTGCCTCGTCTATGAAGAGCACTCTGGCTTCGGAGTGGTCGAGAATGTGCATTATGTTGTCCGGGTGGAATTCATGAAGGATGGGAACAGGAACAGCTCCATAGGTGAGGGCAGCAAGAAAACATACGCCCCATGTTGCCTGGTTCTTTCCGCAGATGGCAACCTTGTCGCCCGGATTGAGCCCGCAGCGCTTGAAAACGAGATGCATAATCTCGATTTTCTCTGCCATCATCGCGTAATTGAGTGTTTCTCCCTTGTAGTTGGAAAGGGCCGGTCTCCACCAGTTTGCTCTAAAACTGGCTTCGAGATGTTTGTTTACAGAATTAATGTTCATATTGATAAGGTTTGTACACTGTCATTTTGATTCCTTCCTTGCCCCAGTCCATGAGCAGCCTGCCGTTCATAAGAAGGGCTTTGGACTCTTTGCCCGGGAACTGGGCGGGAAGTCTGGATGATTTGGCCTTCAGGAAATAGTCCACAGCCTCTGCCTGGCCTATGAGCAGATTCTGCTCGTCCATTGCAAGGGACGATTCGTCCTTGAGGGCGAATTCCTGGCCGTAAAGCAAAGCCGCCAGACCTTTTTTGTAAAGGGGAAGGCTGTCCGGCCTGTTGCTGCAGTGCAGTGCAAGAATGCTCTGCCCGCGGCTCTTGATTTTTGCAATCTGGTCTATTCCCAGACTGCGGGCCCATTCTTCGGGGCTCTTGCCCATCTCTTTGCGCACAGCCCTGGAGGACTTTTCAAAGCTTTTGAGGAGGCTGTTTGCATCGAGCCATTGCTTGCGCTTTGCAAAATAATCCTCATCGCTGCCCACGCTTTCGTACATAAAGCTTTCGCAGCCAGAAACGATATATTTGTCCAGAGCCCTTTCCTTGAGCGGCAGCTGGTCCACAAAGGCCGAATACTGGCGCAGGGAATCGGTAACGAGAGGCTGAATGCTGAATTTCACGTACTCTCCGCCGATTACAGGCTCCACGGCATCGAGACTTATGAAAAGATAGCTGCTGATGGCGTCGAAATACGACAGCAGTCTTGGCCTGTCGATGAGATTGGCGAGAAATTTCTTCTCTTTCGGGAAGATATAGCGCAGGCTGGAGTTCCGCACCACGGCGTAGAAGGGAGCATCCTTCTTCCCGAGCGCAAGTGCCTGTTGAACAGCCGGAACGTCTTTGATGGACGCGTTTTCCGAAACGTGTCTGCTGGCCGAGGACAGTAGACTGGCCGATTCGCTGAGCAGCAGCACATCGTCCAGTTGCAGACTTTGCAGCCCCAGAGAGGCAGCCTCTTCCATAAGGGCGGCCGATGCCTTCGAGAGCTGGCCTTTTGACGATTTGTCCAGTTGCAGCAGAAGCAGGGCTTCCATTTCGCCATAATAATGGCAGGACACCAGCATTTCCTTGTGCTTGAGCCCCGTCAGGTCCAGTTTTGCCATAGCTTCCTCTGGCATGAAGATGAGTTCCTGAGCGGAAGATGCATTATTGCAATAAAAAACAGCACAGGCATCCGAAGGAACATAGGCGGAAAGCCCGCTTTCCAGAACGGAAGACTGTGAGGAACGGCAGGAGGCCGCCAGCATCAGAAACACTACTATGACAAAAAGTCCGTTTTTAGACATACCGCAAAAATACACAAATTTTTGCTATTTTTGCAAAATGCGTGAACAAAACGAAATTCCGGGGGTATATTTCAAATTCCCCACACAAATACTCCATATCATAATCCTGCCCGTATTCCTGGTGGTATTTACCTTGCTGTACAGGCCGGAAAAGCTGGTCCATTTCCTTGATATGGGTCGGGACATACTCGATTTCAACATCATAATCATAGGCTGCATACTCCTTGTCACACTGCTGCTCACCCGCATGCTGCTTTTCATGCTGCGCAAGGTCTTCCATCCCGACTACCTTCACTACGCAGCCTGGTGCATACTGGAAGTGGTGGTTTTCTCCCTTTTCGCAGCCCTTTACGTGGATTTGATGTACAAGGGAGGCTACACATATTTCGGAGTGGTTGCCCGGCTTACGCCTGCCTTTATGGGCATACTTATCTGGCCTTACCTTGTTTTCGGGCTTTATCTCAGTCTCCAGGCCGACAAGGGCAAGCCTGCAGTGGAGGCGGAAGACAAGCATATCCGCTTCAAAGATTCATCCCAGAAGCTCAAACTTGTGATTGCGGCCGATTCTCTGCTTTATGTTGAGGCCAAGGAAAACTATGTGGAGATCTGCTATCTCGACAACGATGCTCTCAAAAAATATGTGCTCCGCTGCTCAATGAAAAGGCTTGAGCCTCTTATGAGCGCACACGGTATGCAGCGCTGCCACCGCACCTATTATATAAATCCGGCGCATATAAAAGTCTTGCGCAAAGACAGCAAAGGCTATATTCTTGCCGATTTGGATGCGGCAAACTGCCCTTCAATACCTGTTTCAAAACCATACTACGCCACTCTCTCGGCTCTGCTTTGATTGTCCGGACTTTGGACATTAAGACATCTGCTGCTGCCATTGTGGCAGCAAGGCTTTGTGCTTCAGCATAATGGAATAATATTTGCAATTTTTTTATGCTGTCACACAAATTTTTTTGATATGAAACAGAAAATCCTCGCCATTGGCCTGGTAGCAGCTACCCTGATGGCAATAAATCCAAAAGCAGATGCCTGTACAGGCATACAACTCAAAACAAAAGCGGGTAACACCGTGATGGCCCGTACCATAGAATGGAGCGGAACAGATATGAACCACTATTATGTTGTGGTACCCCGTGGACACGAATTCAAATCTTTCGGCCCTGACGGCACAGCTCTCTGTTCAAAAGTAAAATATGCCTATGCCGGAGTGAGTGTGGAGCAGCCTGAATTTGTGATGGAAGGCATCAACGAGAAGGGGCTTTCTGCCGGACTCTTCTACTTCCCGGACTACGGACGCTACGAAGAGTACAAGAGCGAGAACAAGGACAGCAGCGTATCGGACTTCCAACTCGTTTCCTACATCCTTTCCTGCTGCAGCAATGTGGATGAAGTAAAGGATGCCATCGGCAAAATCCACATCCACAGCATCGACCCCCGTTCTTCAACTGTCCACTGGCGCTTTATCGAGGAAGGCGGACGCCAGATTGTCCTCGAAATCATCGACGGCGAGTATGTATTTTACGAGAATACCGTAGGAACCCTCACCAACTCTCCGTCTTTCGACTGGCAGGTGACAAATCTCAACAATTATGTGAATATGCAGCCCGGCCGTGTTTTTACCAGCCACATCGGTGAGCTTCAGCTCAACTCCTTTGGCGGCGGCAGCGGCTTCCTCGGAATCCCAGGCGATTTCACAGGCCCTTCACGTTTTGTCCGCGCCACGCTTTTTGCATGCTCGGCTCCAAAATACGACACTGCACTGCAGACCGTTGTACAGGCCTTCCACATTCTTAACAACTTTGATATTCCTATTGGAGCACAGTATGCCAACGGTGAAACTCCGGCACCTATTCCAAGTGCAACACAGATTACTGTTTCAAGCGATCTGAGCGGACGCAAACTCTATTACAGGACAATGAACAATTGCGAAATCCGCTGCATAGATTTCGACCGCATCAATTTCAAGAAACTCAGCTACATTGTAAAACCTTTGGACGAAGTAAAGAAAGAAACCATACACCAGCTCTTTTAGTTGGACAGGTATAATGAAAAAAGCGGCTGCTGATGCAGCCGCTTTTTTGGTACTGGGTAGGAGAATCGAACTCCTATTGCAAGATTGAGAATCTTGAGTACTAACCGTTATACGAACCCAGCGTCTCGATTGGGAATGCAAAGGTAGGAAAAATTTCTTGTTTTCCAAATATCTTTTGCAATTATTTAGCCATAATACAATAATATCTATTATTTTTTGTATATTTGAAGTCCACTAAATTATAGACAATGACCAAAAAAGAGTTGACTATCTCATATATTGAGTATAATTCTGTTGCAGAACTCGATGCCGAGGACCGCATCCTTGTCGGAAAAGCCATTGAGGCCATGGACGGGTCATACGCTCCCTATTCCAATTTCAATGTAGGTGCAGCTGTTCGTCTCGAAAGCGGAACCATAGTTACAGGAGCAAATCAGGAAAATGCCGCCTATCCTTCTGGACTTTGTGCGGAACGCAGCGCAATGTTCAGCGCCGGTTCCCAGCACAAGGGCGATGCCATCCGCAGCATTGCTGTAGTTGGAGGGGCTCAGGGCTGCATTTCCGATACGCCTGCATCTCCTTGCGGAGCCTGCCGTCAGGTGATGGCCCAGTATCAGAGAATAGCCGGAAAAGATATGTCCGTAATCCTGGTTGGAGCCAAGGTGATATACAAATTTGCCAGAGTGGACGACATCCTCCCTCTCATTTTCGACAATCTCTGATTCTTTTTATTGGGCTAAAAAAGCATAGACTATATTCCCTGTCTGCCGGGCAGGAGCATCGCTGCTTTGTGAAAAGCGGCTTTGGCTTGCTGCATTGATTGCATATTCCCTGAGGCAGGGGTCGGTGCTCGACACTTCTTCCTGCACTTTGGCCTTTAGCACGCGGCCCTGGGGATCGACGGTGATGATTACCGTGACTTCTCCGGCTCCTATGCATTTGTATGCCGGAATGGGCAGATGACTGCCTTTGCGTCCTTCGAGATGGTAGGAGAGAACCGAGGGTCCGGTGTAGAAATTCTCTTTCTTCTCTTCCTTTTTCTTTTCCTGGGCTTTGAAGATTTCTGCAAAATCCTCGTCTTTTCGGGACATGTTCTCCCTGTATTCCCTGTCGATGCGCTCGGCTTCGCGATAGAGTTCTTCGGCATCGGTGCCACGGTCGTCCTTGAGGGCGGAGCGGTCCACGGCGACATTTTTTATGTCATTTTCCATAACTCCCTGAGCCCTGAGCATCTGGTTGAGTTTTTCGTTCAGTTCACGGCTTTTGCGCAGTTCATCCTGGATTTTTTCTATGTTCTCCTCTTTGGTGAAATCCAGTTCTATGCTGCTGCGCTGCTGCGCTATCTTGGGTTCAACTACACAGACAAGCAAGACAATTATCACCGCGAGATGGATGCTCACGGTGATAAGAAGTCCTACAAGATTGTCTTTGATTTTCACTGTTTGTTGT
The DNA here is from genome assembly GCA_946055165.1 of uncultured Bacteroidales bacterium. Taxonomy (GTDB): domain Bacteria; phylum Bacteroidota; class Bacteroidia; order Bacteroidales; family UBA932; genus Cryptobacteroides. Next base: position 29,603 of record CAMGFA010000015.1, on the reverse strand, counting down.
CATTGAGGAATTTCTCAACAGTGGCGATGATGACTTCAATTGCCACTTTGTTGTGTCCTCCCTGCGGGATGATGACATCGGCGTATCGCTTGCTAGGCTCGATGAACTGCAGGTACATCGGCTTCACTGTGCGGGAGTAGCGCTCTATCACCCAATGCACATCTTTGCCCCTTTCGGAGATGTCGCGGGCCATTACACGCATCAGACGGTCGTCGTCATCGGCATCGACAAAGAGTTTGATGTCCATCTGCTCCCTCAGTTCCTGGCAGGAGAAGATAAGAATGCCTTCGATGATTATTACATCGGCAGGTTCCACTCTCACGGTCTCGGTCTTGCTTCTGGAGCAGGAGATATAGGAGTAAACGGGCTGGTCCACTGCGTGACCTTCCTTCAGCTGCTTGAGCTGCTCACAGAGCAGTTCCCAGTCGATTGCGTCGGGGTGGTCGAAGTTGTGGGCCCTTTTCTCCTCGTCCGTGAGGTCGCTGGAGTCTTTGTAGTAGGCATCCTGTGGGATGACAACCACTTTCTCGTCCCTCAATTTTTCTTTGATGGCTCTTACGACTGTTGTCTTGCCGCTGCCTGAGCCGCCGGCGATTCCGATTACAAGCATATCAATATTCTGCGTTTTTAGGTGTGCGTGGGAATGGGATTACGTCGCGGATGTTCTGCATTCCGGTGATGAAGAGCAGCAGCCTTTCGAAACCGAGACCGAAACCGCTGTGAGGGCAGCTGCCGAAACGGCGGGTGTCGATGTACCATTCGAGGTTCTTGCGGCTCATTCCGAGTTCGTTGATTCGGTTTTCGAGTTTTTCGAGACTGGCCTCACGCTCGCTACCTCCTATGATTTCTCCAATTTTAGGGAAGAGGATATCCATTGCACGGACGGTCTTGCCGTCTTCGTTCTGCTTCATATAGAAGGCCTTGATGTCCTTAGGGTAGTCGGTGAGGATTACAGGCTTGCCGAAATGCTCTTCAACAAGGAAGCGCTCGTGCTCGCTCTGAAGGTCTGTGCCCCAGTCCACAGGGTATTCGAACACCTTTCCGTTTGCGATGGCCTCTTTGAGGATTTTGATTCCTTCGCCGTAAGGAAGGCGTACGAATTCGGTGTTCACCACTCCTTCGAGCCTTTCGATGAGGCTGTTGTCGTAGCGGTCGTTGAGGAACTGGATGTCGTCGCGGCAGTTGTCAAGTGCGTATTTTACAAGGCTCTTGATAAAGTCCTCGGCGAGATCCATATTGTCTTTGATATCGTAGAAAGCCATTTCAGGCTCGATCATCCAGAATTCGGCAAGGTGGCGCGGAGTGTTGGAGTTCTCTGCGCGGAAAGTTGGACCGAAGGTGTAGATTTCTCCGAGAGCGGTGGCCCCGAGTTCTCCTTCGAGCTGGCCGCTTACGGTAAGGCTGGTCTGTTTGCCGAAGAAATCTTTGCTGTAGTCCACTTCACCTTTCTTGTTGCGTGGCACGTTCTCCAATGGCAGGGTAGTTACCTGGAACATCTGTCCGGCACCCTCGCAGTCGGAGGCTGTAATGAGAGGAGTATTCAGATAGACGAAACCTCTCTTGTGGAAATACTCGTGAATGGCATAGGCCATCTGGCTGCGAAGCCTGAGAACGGCTCCGAAAGTGTTTGTCCTCGGACGCATATGTGCCACAGTCCTGAGGTACTCGAAGGAAGTGTCCTTTTTCTGAAGAGGATAGCGTACAGGGTCGCATTCGCCCAGAATCTCCAGCTCCTCGGCATGGATTTCCACTGCCTGGCCGCTGCCCGGGGACTCCACGAGCTTTCCCCTTACGGAGATGCAGGCACCCGTGCTCACCTTTGCAAGGAGACTTTCGGTGTCGGGATTCTTGCTGACTACAATCTGTATGTTCTTAATTGTGGATCCGTCGTTGAGCGCGATGAATGCAATTTCCTTGTTTCCTCTCTTTGTCCTCACCCAGCCTTTGGCGAGAACATCCTGTCCTGCCTCCATTGAAAGCAGGTCTTTCACTTTTGTACGAAGTATTTCTTTAGACATATCGGTGATTGTTCTTTAAAAAGCGGCCCTCTTCCGAAAAAGGGGGCCGCTCATATCTGAAGGCCTGATTATTCGGCCGGTTTTCTTGCAGAATACATTATGCTGTTTGCGTAGCAGCGACGGAGCTCTTGCTTCACATCGCTTATGATACCCATTCTAACATCCTGGTCTGCACGGATGCACACTGTCATAAGTGGGCGGTCTGCCTCGTTCATTGACTCACGCTCGGAAGCTACGAAGTTACGGATGTCCTCCTTTGTTTTGAAGGAGTCATTCAGCTGAATGCGGGCATCGGTACCGTACTGCGCCTGAAGGGAGCGGATAGGGGTTCCGATGTTTATGTAACTTGCGAGGTCCTTGCGCTCAAGCTTGACCGATTCGGAGGCTTCCGGTATTTTTACCATAACCTTGTTTTCGGTCTCACGCATCTGCGTGGTCACCATAAAGAAGAACAGAAGCATGAACACGATGTCGGACAGTGAACCTGAAGAAATTCCAGGTACATCTTTTTTACTGTTGCTTCCACCAAATTTTGACATAATTCTATCCTCCTTTATCTGTTAGCTTTAACGTCCATAGGCTCAGCCTCGGAAATAATCTGAGGTACCGCCTTCTTTACCCAGCCCTGTTGTTCTTCGCTGAGACGAAGGTAAGGTTTGCCGAAGTTTGCGATTGCATATTCGTCGCGGAGTTCGTTCACTGCCTTAACAAGTTCGTTCTGCACTGCGATATAAGTCTTGTATGTTGTACCGCGGTCGTTCTGGAGGGACATCACGCCCTTCGAAACCATAACGTCCTTGTAACCTTCTATATGCTTGAGCTCTTTGTCAGGCATATTAGGGTCGTTGTTAGGATTGGAGAGGAACTCCTTAACCTTGTCTTTGATCTGGGTAATGTCAGTAGGTTCCGAGCCAACCATTATTCTGTCCGATGAAGTGATCCTGACAATGATGATATTGCGGCGGTTTACCTTCTGGTCCTCTACCTTCTCGTTAGGATTAGGCATAGGAGGAAGTCTGCGCGCAAGACCTGTCTGGCTTCCCATTGTTGTGGTCATGAGGAAGTAGCAGAGCAGCAGGAAGGCTATATCGGCTGTAGAACTTGAGTTGATTGCCGGTGTTTTCTTCTTACCCATAATTATTTAGCGTCTCTTTTATTACGAATGCCCTTTACAAATTCGCCGACAACGATGGCGAGGATTGCAACAGCGCCGGTGAGATATGTGAGATTAAGAACAGTGTCTGTAAGTCTGAGTGTTCCTTGAGATGGCTGGTCTGCAATACCTACTGCAGGAGCGCCAGGTGAAAGGAGATATACAAGCAAGCAGATGACAGCTACACCTCCAATAACGGACAAGGCCTTGATAAGGAACTTCTTGTCGTTCTTGATGCCTACCCAACCGCCTATGATGACAATTCCGATAAGCGCAAGTGCAACCATCGCGTAGGCCCAGTAGAAGAGAAGATCAACTGCCAACTGGTTGTTTGTCTCGAAGCCCATAATCCAGCCGAGAGCAAAGACAACGACGCTGACAATGATCAACGCTATCATTATCCCCTTGATGATTTTACTGTAATTTGCTTTCATTATTATTTTGCTTTGTATGCAGAAAGAACGTCAATAAGGTCGATGGATGCCTCTTCCATATCGATGGTGATGGCATCGATCTTTGCGAGAATGTAGTTGTAGAATACCTGGAGGATCATTGCAACGATGAGACCGGCAACAGTGGTGATGAGGGCAACCTTCATACCTCCGGCAACAACGTTAGGAGAAATGTCACCTGCAGCCTGGATGGCATCGAATGCCTGGATCATACCGATAACGGTACCGAGGAATCCGAGGGACGGTGCAATTGCGATGAAGAGGGAAATCCAGGAAAGTCCGTTCTCAAGCATTGACATCTGGATGGAACCTGAAGAAACAACGTTCTTTTCTACCACGTCGATGCCCTGATCGTAGCGGTCGAGTCCATCGTAGAAAATCTTGGCTACAGGACCGCGGGTAGAACGGCATACTTCCTTGGCTGCTTCCACGCCACCTTCTGCAAGAGCCTTCTCAACCTTGGCAACGAGAGCCTTGGCGTTGACTTTGGAGAATGTGAGGTAAAGGATGCGCTCGATGGAAAGTGCAAGACCAATGATAAGACAGATGATGATGAGGGACATAAAGCCTGCACCACCCTCGATGAATTTGGTCTTGAGTGCCTGATGAAGAGGAACTTCACTTTTTACTTTGAACGGGTCAACTTCACCCTCATCGGCAGCTGAAACCGCCTCTACTGCGTCTGTTGGAGCTTCTGTTGCTTCCTGAGCCGATGCATTTTTAGCGGAGAAGACCATAATGGCCATTGCTGCCAAAAACATTGAAATCTTTTTCATAACTGTTTTTGATGTGTTTTTGTTAATAAAATTATATGTTAGTAATTGTTTTCAAAAATCATTGCAAGATAACAATTTTTTCAGTTATCTAAAAATTTTATTCGTTTATTCTCGAAAAAAGTCCGAGAGTGTTTTTGCAGGTGATTCTGGAAATTTCCTCCACATTGGTGTTTTTCAGCTCGGCCAGTTTTTGCGCAATGATGGGAATATTGGCGCTTTCGTTGCGGCTTCCTCTGAGCGGGGTGGGCGCAAGATAGGGGGCATCGGTTTCAAGCAGAAGCATTTCCAGCGGAATATCCGCAATCTCTCTGGCTATAGAGGCGTTCTTGAAGGTGAGCACGCCTCCAATGCCCACATACCAGTCTCCGTATTTTGCAATCCGTTTTGCAGTCTGTGCACTGCCGCTGAAGGCGTGCAGGTTGCCTCTGAGGCCAAGGCCGCGGCAGGCATCGAGCACGAGGAAGAAATCCTCGGTAGCATCGCGCAAGTGGATGTTCACGGGCACATCGAGTTTCGCAGCCAGTTGCAGCTGGGCTTCGAGCGCTTCCATCTGTTCTTTTCTGAATTCCTTGCTCCAATGGTAGTCCAAACCTATTTCGCCGATGGCCACATATTTGGCCGTGGAACTGAGGCTGTAAACAAGGTCCACTTCGTCGCGCCATCGGGCATCCACATTGCCGGGGTAGAAGCCCAGCATGGGGTAAAGTACGCCGGGGTGCTTTGCCGCGAGTTCGTACATCGGAGCTCTTTCTTTGCTGGAGATATCTGCAAGCAGCATTTTGTAAACGCCTGCCTGCAGGGCCCTTTCTATCACCGCTTCTTCTTCTCCTTTGAAGGCGGGGTCGCTAATATGGGTGTGGCTGTCTATGAATTGCATATCGGAATGCAATTTTACGCATTTTTTATGACAATCGTGCATCTTTGCAGCAAATCGCAGCTGATGAAACCGTCATTTTCCAGCCTGCTTATCAGGGCGAGGGTTCTGGAATAGCCCATGTTGCAGAATTCGGCCAGATCTTCCACGGAAATTCCGCGGTTGGCGGCAATCATTCCGAGCAGGGTGCAGATATCTTTCAGGTCGGGGCTGGAGCCGTAGTGCCTTCTGGCCAGCTGCATGCAGTTGTCCGCGGGAGAATAAGTGCTCCGGCCTATTCCAAGGCGCAGATTGAGGCTGCCAAGTTCGGCAATAGGCTCGGCAATCTTCTCCTTTATGAGATTGTTGCAGCCGGCCGAGCGCAGGTCGTCTATCCTTCCGGGCAGGGCGAAAACATTGCGGGAGTAGCCGGCTGCCGTGGTGGCGGTAATCATCCCTCCGCCGTGCCTTTTGCTTTCTATGAGGATGGTGCTTCCTGAAAGGCCGGCTATTATCCTGTTGCGTCTTATGAAGGAGCCTTTGAAAGGGGCGCTGTGGGGAGGAAAGTCGCTTACGAGGGCGCTCGAGGGACTTTGCGCAATGCTTTGGGCCAGCTGTGTGTGGCAGGCGGGATAGACTTCATCTATTCCGCAGGGGAGCACGGCGATGGTGGGGATTCCCGCCTCAAGGGCGCTTCGGTGGGCGGCTGCATCGACCCCAAGGGCAAGACCGCTCACTATTGTGGCCTTTTTTCCGGCCGATGCTATATTGAAGACAATTCTGCGTGTCCACTCCTTTCCGTAGAGGCTTATATCCCTTGTGCCTACTATGGAGACAGCCGCATGTCCGCGGCCGAAGATTTCGGCATCGGAGCTGGAGGAGCGGATATAGAGCCCGGCAGGGGCATCGGGACATTCCCGGAGAAGGGCAGGGTAGTCGGGGCTTTCTATGCTCAGGAAGCGGCAAGCCCTGCTTTCCAGGCGGGAGAGTTCTTCGTCGGCCATGAGAAGGGCCGAATCGTCAAGGGCATCGGCCCCGAGCTTGAGGCTGAGCGCAAAGCGGGACCTCTCCTCCAGAGGCAGGGCAAAGAAGTCCTGAATGGAGCCGAAGGTCCCGATTATCTCTTGTGTAACAAAGGGTCTGTTTCCGAAAACACGGTTGAGGACAACTGCCCCAAGCGTGGAAAGCGGGTGTGAAGTTTTCATAGTTGTGAAGATTTATTGTTCTGTTGTTTTACATCTCAAGTGTTTTTCTACCAGTTGAATGACTTCTGCAAGACGTTCGTCGCTGTCGGCGCAGATGTTCATTATGCAGAGATAGTCCTTTTTGATTTCGAGGCACATCAGCCTCATTGGCGATTCGTCTTCGCACAAGGCCTCGAAACCGAAGGCGCTCTTGCCCATAAACGGCCATTTGATGATGGGGTCCATATCTTCGGGGTCGTTCTCGTCGAAACCCACCGTTTCCACATAATTGGCGAAGGCTTCGTCCTCGGCAGTGGTGTCTGCGGGCATTTTGCCGGCATAGAGTTCCACAATGGCGAGGTCTTTCTGGGCCTTGTCATCGCTCAAATGACATTCGATGTGGCAGACTTCGGTGCCGTCGCACTCGATGTAGGTGCTTTCTTCCTTGTCCCAGGCTCCCGGGAGGTCGAGTTGAATCTTGTACTTTGACATTGTATAGGGCTTTTACAGTATGAGCATTGCATCTCCGTAAGGTCCGAAGCGGTAGTCGTTCGCAAGGGCTTCGTCGTAGGCGTGCATTACTTTGTCGAATCCTCCGAAAGCGGCAAGCGACATGAGCATGGTGGATTTCGGAAGGTGGAAGTTGCTGATATAGGCATCGGGAACGGAAAATTCATAAGGAGGGAAGATGAATTTGTTGGTCCAGGTGTCGGTAGGGCGCACTTCTTTCTTTGTAGTTACATAGGTTTCGAGGGCACGTACCACAGTAACTCCTACTCCTACAATCTTGCCTCCAGCGCGTTTGGTGGAGTTGATTTTCTCTGCGGCCTCTTCGCTGATAATCATCCTTTCGCAGTCCATGCGGTGCTTCGAGAGGTCTTCCACATCCACTTCCCTGAAATGGCCGCGGCCCATGTGAACGGTGATGAAGGTCTTGTCTATGTCTTTGAGAATCATCCTGTTGAACAGCTCCCTTGAGAAGTGCAGACCGGCTGCCGGTGCGGAAATGGCACCTTCGTGGGCAGCGAAGATGGTCTGGTAGTTCTCCCTGTCGTTTTCGTCCACCGTTTCCTTTACCCATTCAGGGACAGGGGTGAGACCGAGCGAGAAGAGGGCCTGCTTGAACTCTTCGTACGGTCCGTCGTAGAGGAAACGCAGGGTGCGTCCGCGGGAGGTGGTGTTGTCGATGACTTCCGCAACGAGGGAATCGTCTTCACCGAAGTAGAGCTTGTTGCCGATGCGGATTTTGCGGGCAGGCTCCACGATAACGTCCCAAAGCCTCTGCTCGGGGTTAAGCTCCCTCAAAAGCAGAACCATGATTTCGGCATCGGTCTTTTCCTTTTTGCCGTAAAGTTTTGCAGGAAATACTTTTGTATCGTTGAGGACAAAGAGGTCGCCCTTTCCGAAATAGTCTATTACGTCTTTGAAAATGCGGTGTTCTATCTCTCCGCTGTCCTTGTGCAGCACCATCAGTTTGCATTCATCTCTCCAGCGGGTAGGCTCCGTTGCTATCTTCTCCTGTGGAAGTTTGAAGTCGAATTGTGAAAGTTTCATTTCCTATATTCTATGGTCGATGAATATTATACGGAGAAACTTTCAAAAAAGTTTCATAAAAATTGCACTTATTCTCGAAAATTATTTTATGTCCATAAGGATGCGTCTCTGTACAGGGTGCAGATTGTTGCAGCGGCGGCCCAGATTGTTCACAAAGCCGAGGGGATGGCCGAGGTAAGTGATTACATTGTAGCCAAGCGGGGCATCGTCGAAGCGCAGGGCATCGTGGTGCAGGAAGCCCAGGGCCTGCTCTCGTGAAACTTCTATGGCGGGGTATTCGTTTTCATAGGCCAGGCTCAGGGCGTAGTCGCTGTCCGGCACAAGTTTGCCCCCTTTTATTTCCCCTTTGTGCACTCCGTAGCGCAAAGCTTTGAGCTGCAGTTGCTTGCACTGCTTTGCCGGGGCGGTTTTCTGCAGGGCTCCCACCCATTGGCCTTCGCCAAGGCTTTCTCCGGCCTTGAGCAGATAGCCGCAGGAGCTGAGTTGTACCCCGTATTCGGCAAACTCATTGCTGCAAGGGAGAATTTCACCTCCGAGCTCTTCTGAAGCCCATTGGAGGTTGTCGTCGTTTTCGGCCTGCTGGTAGGTGCAGGTGGAATAGATGAGCCAGCCGCCCTCTTTGAGTGAGGGCCAGACATCGGCCAGAATGCGTTTCTGCCTTGCCGCGCAGAGCTGGACGGTCTGCTGCGAGAAGTCGTGCACGGCCTTTTCGTCCTTGCGGAACATTCCCTCTCCGCTGCAGGGGGCATCGACCACGATAATGTCGAAATAGCCTTCGTTGCGGCCGATTACGGCGGCATCGGCGCTGGTGAGCATAACGCAAGGGTCGCCCCAGATGGCAAGGTTGTCGCCTAAAATCCGGGCGCGCTGCTGCATAACTTCGTTGCTCACAAGCAGATAGTCATTGCCGATGCTTTCGCGCAGACTGGCTGCCAGATCGGTGCTTTTTCCTCCCGGGGCGGCGCAGAGGTCCAGTACCCGAAGTCCCGGACGGCGGCATTTTTCCAGAATCTGCCTGAAGACATGACCCACGAACATTGCCGAAGAGTCCTGCACGTAGTAGCAGCCTGCGTGGAAAAGGGGGTCGAGGGTGAAGATTGGGCGCTGCTCCAGAAGCAGTCCGTGGGGGCTCCAGGGGATGGGGCTTCCTTCGAAGGGCCTGCTCGCTTTGGCAGGGTTGAGGCGTATGGAAACCGGCAGATTATGCATCAGATATGGGCGCTGGCCTGGACAAGAGAATCGACAATCTGGTCCAGAGCCTGGTTTATCTTGTTGCCGATGAGCATTTTGTATATGCCGCTGAGTTGAGCGTCGAAATCGATGGAGAAATCGGTTCTGTTGCCTCCGAGGTCTGTAAGGTTAACAGTGATGCGGAAGTCGAAAGGAGACTGCTCGCTTTCGAACACTATTTTGGAGTAGGGAAGGCGTTCTGCCACCCTGACTCCTATGCTGATGCCTTTCATGCTGGCGCTCAGATGGTCGAAATCGGCGCTGATGCTGGCATCTATATTGGCGGGAACCATCTTCTCGAAGTTACGCAGGTCGGTGAAGAGCATGAAAAGCTCCATAGGGCTGCGTCCCACGATCCCGTGTTTGCTGGAATAATTTGCTGACATATCCGAATTTTTATAAATTTGCGCACAAATATAAGGAATTTATGCATAAGATATATTTCGAGAAGCGTTGTATAATAATCTGTGCTCCCGACGATGAATCGCTTTCCGACCCGAATGCCGTGATTTTCCACCCGGGAAAGCGCATAGATATGGGCACTTTCGCCAAAATGTTCGAGCTCACGGACTCGCTTTCGAGAATCTACATCCCCAGCACAGACACCGATGCCGCCTATTCCGCCCTTTGTGCCGAATTCAAGGAGGTGAATGCGGCGGGCGGTCTTGTGATCAACCGAAGGGGAGATTATCTGCTTATCAACCGTAACGGGCTTTGGGATTTGCCGAAAGGCCATCAGGAGGCCGGAGAGGACATCAGCATAACAGCCATCCGCGAGGTTCAGGAAGAAACGGGAGTAAAGGAACTTGAGTTGGGAAAACTCATCTGTACCACAGACCATTGCTATCTTCGGGACGGAATATGGCATCTCAAGCACACCTGGTGGTATGAGATGTTCTATACCGCGCCTGTGGACCTGGTGCCCCAGCGCGAAGAGGATATCAGCAAAGCGGCCTGGGTGGCCAAGAGCAGCCTGCCGCCTTTCCTGAAGAATACCTATCCTTCCATTTTGGAGGTTTTCAGAGAGATTCGCCCTTGACGGTACTTGCAGGGTCCGTTTTCTGGATTCTGCGGGCCGGCAGCAGAACGAAGAGCATTATTGCAGCCCAGGCGAAGATATTGAGCAGGACAATCAGCAGCCAGTTGAATTCAATCGGTACATAGCTGACAAAGTAGTTGAAAGGGTCCAGCTTTATGATATGGGTATATTTCTGCAGAAGACAGAGTCCGATTCCCAGGACATCGCCAATTAGCAGCCCCTTTACAACGGCCTTTGAGCAGAGCAGCAGAAAGCAGGCGCTCACCTTGGAGGAACTCATTCCGAGGGTTTTGAGCAGACCTATGGTGGAGCGGCTGCGCATTATTAGAATGAGGAAGGCCGAAATCATATTAAATGCTGCCACTAAGGCCATTAGGGACAAAAGTAACAACACTGTTACTTTGAGGATTTCCAGCCAGTCATATAAAGATGCAAAGCGCCTTGTGCTTGGTACACAATACATTTCCGTTCCAAATCCAAGGCTCTGGCATGTAAGGTTTATGCTCTCCCTGTCGCGGAAGTCTTCCGCAAGGCGTACTTCCACAAAACTGTCGTTTTCATTTCCTGCCAGTCTTTTGAGGCAGCCGTAGGAAGCGAGTACCACAAAACTGTCGTGTTCGAGTTCGGCCAGGTCGGGCTGTATTTCTCCCACGACAAAATTTCTGACTTTGAGTTTTTTGTCGAAAAAGTACGCGAACAGACTGTCGCCCTGCTGCACTTTCAGCATTGTGGCCAGACGGCGGGGGAGGAGGATTTCTTTGTCCGATGCGGCCTTGTCGCTGCTTTTTATAAGCACGCCCTGCATAAGATTCTCGTTTTTGAGAATGGACTCCATGGCCATGGCTTTTGTGGCACTTTCCACATAGGGCAGGGCGGAAATGCTGTCGCACAAGTGCTGTGATGCCGTTTCCCCGTGCATTGTGATTTCTGCAAAGTTCTCGGAGATTGCCCTGCGGAGCTCTTTTTCAAATCCCAGACTTATGCATACGGCAATAATCATCACGCACAGCGAAAGGGCTGTGGAAACGAGGGCTGCCTTGCTTTTGAAACTCAGTCCGGAGGCTATGAAGCGGGGAGCTTTCACCTTATCTTACTTTCTTGTTCTGAACCGGTGAAACGTAGAACGGCCAGAAGATTCCTAATTTGAGACTCGGGGTGAATCCTGTGGTAACTATGTGCCTGTGTGCGCTGAAATAGTCGGCATGGTCCATAGGCCAGCCCCGTCCGAGGTTCTGGGCTTTTATAAAGATACAGCAGGTTTTCCACTGCACGTTCACAAAGACATCGAAAATTGGACCGTTGTTGTACTGCCACTCGTTTTGGGTGGTATAGACACCGCTTATCCAGTTCCACTGCGGGCTGTACCATTTGCTGTTCCACCAGGCATTCACGCCAAGCTGCATGTCCATCACTCCCGGTTGAACGGGGAACTGGACATAGTATTTGAGGTTGAGGGCAAGGCCCGGAAGCGGCAGAACCTGCTGGTCGGAAGAGTATTGGGCCAGGATTCTGTGGTCTAGATGCAGCACATTGGCTATGGTGAACTTTTGGTCGAGTTCTGCGCTGAGCACACTCAGCAGTTCGGAGCTCTGCCTTACAATCCCTTGAGGGTCGTAATAGATGCTGTTGCCAACGAGGGAATAGCCTCCCTGGAGACTGAAGCCCCAGTGCGGGATGTCCACTCCTGCCTGCAACTTGCTGGTGCTCACTTTTTTGAAATTGTTGTCCCAGCGCAGCTTCTCGTCTATGGTGGAGTACATGTGCCGCTGATAGAAGTCTGCCGTTGAGAGTTCGCTGCTGAAGCCCAGACTCAGCTCCACCGGGGAGGTGCGTGCCTTGCGGAAAGGATAGAAGCGCATTGCGGCTCCGGCATTGAGGTCGAAGTCTCCGGCATTGTAGCCGGCCAGGCTGTAGTGGGCCTTTGCCTGCCAGTCGAACATCTTGCCTATGCGGCCTTTTGCTCCGGCATAGGTATAGAGGCTGTTTTCGTGGAGCCTGCTTGTGTCCGATTCGCTCACATAGTGGTAGCGGTCTATCTGGTCACCTATTCCTATGTCTATCCTGGAGATGAGCGATTCGCTGCTCCAAGGTTGGAGACGCAGATATATTTTGTTGTCTATAAGGCTCTTGCCAAGAGAATCGGCCGTGTTGCCGTTCTCGAAGAGGCGGTGGTAGGCGCTGGCCTCGAGGGCGTGGCCCACGAAAGCGGTGGTGATGTCGTCGTCGGACACATAGGTGCTGTCTTTTTTCAGGCGCGCCCGGTTGATGAACTCGAAAGGAATCCTGAGTTGCTGGTCCACGTAGAAAGTGCGTTTCTTGCTGGTGGATTTGGCCGAATTCATGGCTACCTTGACCTCCCTCGACTCAATGCTGGTATCGCGTATTTCCTTGATTTCGAGCAGTCCTCCGTTTTCTCCCATGCTGAGGGTATTGCCTATGTAGCCGGCATTGAGCAGGTAGTTCTTTCCCAGATAGTTGATGCCCACTGCGGCTGTCTTGTTGGCTGTTTCCTCATTGATGAGCATTCCTCCGCCGCCCCAGCGCTCGAGAAGGATGGAGTAGTTGAACTCCGGCGTCACGTTCTGGGTTGTGAAGATATGCAGGTTGTCCGATTCCTTTTCGTCGGTGGAGAGAAGGGTGCCGAAATAGGCGAGTTCGGTGTATGGGGTTTTGCTGTTGTACTGGACCATTGTCTCGGGATTGTAGGTCCATGGCTCGAGGGCATCGTAAAAGGAAACCCCGCTTTTCTTGCGCTTGAAGAAGTTGTAGGTCTGCACCGGACTGCCGGCAACGCCCAGCCAGGTGGCGTTCACGTCTTCGCGCTGGAAGTTGTAGTCGTAGAAATGGTAGTTGTAGCTGGTGTCGGGGATGAAAACTTCCAGGTCCTGGAAATCACGGTCGGCCTTCCAGGCTATAATCCGCTTGTAGTGCATGGAATCGGGAACGAAACTGCTCTCGAGTATGCGCGGCTTGTTCTGGGTTATGCTGTCCTTGATGGCCTGTTTTTCCTCTTTGATAAAGCGCAGGGAGTCGCTGCGCTCCTTTTTGCGCAGTTCCTTCTGCTCAAAATCGTATTTCTTGCGCTCTTCCTTGCTCAGCGATGCGTACCAGTTCTCGAAGGCTATCTTTGCGCGGATAAGGGAATCGGCAAAATAGAGGGAGTCGAGCCTGAAGGCATCGGCCAGAAGAAGGGAATCGCCGCTGGCGCGCAGGGAGTCGCTCACTTCGCGGTGGGTGAGGGAGTCCACGAGGGCTATGTAGTATTTGTAGCGGAAGGGGTCTGTGAACTGCAGGGAATCGGGCACCTTTATGGTGTCGCGGGCGAGGATGACGGGGATGGTGTCCACCCGGGTGGAATAGACCAGAGAATCGGGCCCTCCAAGAAGGCTGTCGGCAATGGCAATGGCCTCGAAATCGCCCACGCGGCGGGTCTTGTAGTTGTCTTTGGTGTAAACTACGGTATCGGGCGGGGCCCATTGGCTGCTCAGGGGATGGGCCTTGGGGCCTGCCGCCATGTCAAGGGCCAGGACGCTGAGCAGGGTACAGCACAGCAGAAGCGGGAATATGCGCTTAGTTTTCATCATCTATCAGGAAAATGTCTTCGCCTTTTTTGGCAAAATTAAAACGTTCCCGGGCAAATTTTTCCAGACTGTCGCGATTGTTGTTGAGATTGTCCAGACGCTGCTGCATCTGTCCGATGCTCTGCTTGTTGGCCTCTATGGTCTGCTCCTGCCGGTGTATGGTGATTCCGGCCTGGGCCCAGCGGAAAATGTTGTCCTTCTTGATTATAAGAAACAGCAGCATTGCAAGGCTCAGACAGAAAGCCCAGCGCACGAAACTGCGTTGCGGCCGGCGGTTTCCGTCTTTTCTTTTGTCCCAAATGTCTGCAAATTTGCTCATAATCGCACAAAATTAACTAAATTTGCGGAGTTCTAAAAATAACTTTGTAATGAAACCAACACTTCTTGTTCTGGCTGCCGGCATGGGCAGCCGTTATGGCGGTCTCAAACAGATGGACGGGCTGGGCCCAAACGGTGAGACCATTATTGACTATTCCATTTACGATGCTGTGGAAGCAGGCTTCGGAAAAGTGGTTTACATCGTACGCGAGTATTTCCGCGAGCAGATGGAACAGACCGTGAAGCAGAAGTATTCCGGCGTAAAGTGCAAAGACGGAAGTCCGCTCGAGTTCCAGTTCGTGACCCAGGAACTCAACAAGATTCCTCAGCGTTTCACCCTCAATCCTGAAAGGCAGAAACCTTGGGGAACGGCCCATGCAGTGCTTATGGCTGCGGATGTTATAGACACGCCTTTTGTGGTTATCAACGGCGACGATTTCTACGGCAAGGAGTCTTTTGCCCTGGCCGCCGGCTGGTGCCGTGAGCACGAGCATAGCGAGGGCGTCTATGGCATTGTGGGCTTCGAGGTGGACAACACCCTGTCCGAGAGCGGCGGAGTTTCCCGCGGAATCTGTTCCTACGACCAGGACAAGCATCTGACTGATGTGGTTGAGCATCACAATGTAATGTACGATCCCGACGGAGTGCTCAGGGCCGACAATTCCAATACCGGCGAGCGTGTTCCGGTTCAGGCAAAGGACCTCTGCTCAATGAACATGTGGTGCTTCACTCCGGACTATTTTAAGAAGAGCGCGCTGCTTTTCGAGGGCTTCCTCGAGCAGAACATTCAGGAACTCAAGAAGGAATTCTATATCCCTTATGCAGTTGACTGTATGATAAAGAGCGGCGAAGCTGCCTGCGATGTGCTCGGCACACCTGCCCGCTGGTTCGGTGTCACCTTCAAGGAGGACCGTCCTGCAGTTGTGGCCAAATTCGCCCAGCTTGCCGCCGACGGAGTATATCCAAGTCCTTTGTATGCAAAAGATTAAAACCTGGCTGCCTTCCTGGGGAGGCTTTCTTCTGGCGGGACTCTTCTTTTTGTTGGGAGTCCTGCTTTCTTCGCTTGTTTCCGTGCTCCTGGTTTCCAAAGGCTGGGCCATGGACGTAATCATGCTCATCAGCTACCCTTTGATGTTTGTTCCTCTTCTGGCTTTGGTGCTCATTATGGGCAATCTGCCCAAGAGCAGGACAATGTATCTGGACAGGGGAAGAGTGAGCCTCGGGCATTGCCTTGTAGTTGTGCTTCTCACTCTGTCTCTGGGTTTTATGAGCGACTCCCTGAGCAGTCTGCTTCCTCCCATGCCGGAAGATCTTTCACGTGCCCTGGAAATTGCGACTGAAGGCCGATTCTGGGTCAATTTCCTGAGTGTCTGCATCTTGGCTCCGATTTTTGAAGAGTGGCTCTGCCGCGGCCTTGTTCTTCGCGGGCTTCTCGAAAGGGGCTGCAGGAACTGGATTGCGATTCTGCTCTCGGGCTTCTTTTTTGCCGCCATCCACGGAAATCTTTGGCAGGGGCTTCCGGCCTTGCTGCTGGGCTGCCTTTTCGGCTATGTATATTACAGGACGGGAAGTCTGAAGCTCACGGTGCTGATGCATTTCATCAACAATTTCGTGAGTCTGCTTTTCAGCCAGTTCGGCTCTTTTGAGGCGGACGATACCTACTTCTCAATTCTCCCTGCGCAGTGGTACTGGCTGATTTTCGCCTGCTGCGCACTCCTTCTGGTACTGGGCATACGTTTTCTCGAACGCCACAACATCGTGGACGCGGAAAATGTCGGCTCCCTGCCTGAGGGCAAGTAGGTGGTAATACTCAGTATTTCCTTCGGTAAATCTTTTGTCGGCTGCTCCAATCAGAATGGGGCGGCCGATTCTTTTGAGTTCGCCGAGCCGCTGCACTATTTCGATGTTCTGCTCTTTGCTTTTGGCAAAACCGAGGCCCGGGTCAAGAATCCACTTGTCGAGCCCGCAGTCGTTGGCGAATCGTTCAAAATAATCGAGCAGCTGGACTATGATGTCGCTCCCGGTATCGGCAAGGGAGTCCATTGTTCTCGGGTTGCCGCGCTTGTGCATTGCGATGTAGGGGAGGCCCAGGCTGCGAACGGCAGGCAGCATTGCGCTGTCGTCCTCCCCGGCACTTATGTCGTTGACTATGAACGGCCCCACAGTGTCGAAGGCCTTTTGGACGATGCTTGCCCGAGTGGTGTCGATGGAGAGCTGCTTTCCTTTTGGCGGGCTTTGGCGCCACTGCTCAAGGAAGGGCAGGAGCCTGCTCCATTCTTCCTCTTCGCTCACGTCTTCGGCTCCGGGGCGGGTAGAGATTGCGCCTATGTCCACTATGTCGGCATTGCTTTCGAGTATGGACATATTGTAGCGGCTGGGGGCGAAAAAGGAATCGGGCGTGAGGTTGATGATGCCCATTATCTTGACCATGGCTATACGAGTACGAGGAAGAAGCACAGGAGGATGAAGGCTTCGAGGCTGCGGCGGCCGTCAATTGCCTGCTGCAGAACCATTTCGGACGGATCCTGCTGCATGAATTCTTTCAGCTGATTTTCGTCCAGTTTGGAAAACTCTTTGGCGCTCCACTTCTGGGAGATCTGTCCCGAACAGATGAGGCTGGCTCCGCCGTTGCTGCGGTTGAGGGAGAGGATGGATTTTCTGTCGGCCTGATATACAGGGAAATTCAAGCCTTCAGGCAGTCCTTCTGTGCCTGAGACTATCACTACAGGCTTGAGTCCGGAGCGAAGGGCGAGTTTGCGGGCTTCGGAGAGGGCGGCGAGGTCCATTCTGGAAACTTTGGAGTAGGACAAGAGAAGAACATTGCCGCGCATGAGAAGATGGTCGTGGTACTGGCCGTCGCTGTTGCGTATGCTGAGCTGGCCTTCGCTGAGTTCGGTACCGGTGTGAAGGTCTGTGAGGTCGAGAAGCGGAAGGTGGGTGGTGCTGCGTATTCCGAAAGCAAGCAGGACCACGCAGACTCCTATGCTCATATATATTCTGTAGCGGGCCCTTTGTGGCTGTTTGCGCCAAGGCAGGTAGGCAATGGCCCAAAGCGCAAGCAGAACGAGGTTTTTCAAGAAACTCTGAAGGTGGCTCAAGTGCATCACCTCTCCGAAGCAGCCGCAGTCCATTTCCGGGTTGAAAATGAGCAGCAGGGTGGTGAGGAAGGTGAATAAAGCAAGCAGTACAAGGCTGAAAAGCCTGATGAAACTGGTCCATATCCCGCTTACCATAACCACTCCTACAAAACACTCGAGGAAGTTGAAGAAGAAGGCTGCAAGGCCTGCCAGAGGCCGCAGAAAGCCCAGGTGCAGGAAGGAGAAGTAGGACTCCATCACAAGGGCGCTGCCCACAGGGTCCATAAGTTTCACTATTCCGCTCAGCAGCAGAAGGGCTCCGAGCAGCACGGCGCAGAGCCGTTTGCAGTAGTTAAAGAACTTCATCTACAAGGGCTTTGATCTTTTTGAAAATATCTTCGGACGGGAGCATTTTCCCCTCGGAGTCGGAGCAGTTTACAAGTTTGAGGGAAGGGTTTCTTTCGGCTTCGCTGAGGTAGATGCTGTTGACTTTGCGCTGGAAGTCGATTGAGGCCTCGTGGATGTCGTGCGAACCTGAAAGATAGTTCCTATCTTCGCCCTTGCGCTCTTTTGAAAGGTTGTGCTCCACAAAGGAGAGGGGAACATTGAGGAAGATGTTGAGCTCGGGACGCGGCTCGCCGAAAGCGCCGAATTCGGTGTCCAAAATCCAGTTTCTGAGCTGTTCCTCTTGGGCGGGGTCGGGGAGTTTGGCGCACTGGTAGGCTATGTTGGAATAGACGTAGCGGTCCAGCAGCACTGTGCGGCCTTCTTCAAGCAGCTGGCGGATGTGCGCTGCCGCATCGGCCCTGTCAAGAGCGAAAAGCAGGGCAACCAGCTGCGGGTGAACCTGCGTGTTGCTGCCGAACTCGCCCTTGAGAAAGCGGGAGATGAGATCCCCCCAGATAGGGGCGTCGTAACGCGGAAAATGGATGTACTCCAAATCGGGGCACTTGGTCTGCAGATATTCTCTGAGTATTTTTACCTGAGTGGATTTTCCGGCTCCGTCCAGGCCTTCCAGTACAATGAGCATCGTTTGATAAATAGCTTTCTTACAAAAATACGAAATTTTGTGCTATGCGCAAAAATATACAGGAATATTGTAATTTTGAATAATTTTATTTACTTTTGTGAGAGTATTTTGAGTAGTTAAGAGTTGTTTTATCTTTTTTCTATATCATATTGCGGGCTAAAAGATTTATAATAAGTGCCTTAATGGCTCTTGTCCCATGGACGTACTGTATCGCTTCCTCTGCAAAGGGGGAAGAGGTTTTTCGTATCCAGTCCCGAAAAGACACTCTTTCCGTACAAATCTTTTATCACAGAGGGCATTATGATATAGATTCCAAATACAGAAACAACCGCCAGAATCTGGCTTCTTTCTTTGCTGCTCTGGACAGCCTGGACAATACTCCCGGCATAAGGATAGACAGCACAGTCCACATCTTTTCATCGGCTTCGCCGGAAGGAAAAAGCACCAGAAATGCAGTTTTGAGCCGCAACCGTGCCGCCACTTTGGAGGTTCTGTTCAAAATTAATGGTATTCCGGGCCTGAACTTCAATATCAATTCTATAGGTGAAGACTGGGAGGGCCTTTCGCGTCTTCTCAGGGAGTTCGATATCAGCGGCAGGGAAAAGGCCTTGGATATAATAGACAATACTCCGACCTATATCTACAAAAAGGGAAAAATTGTAGGAGGCCGCAAAAAGGCGGCCATGGACCTGAAGGGTGGCCGTGTGTGGCGCGAAATGGACAGGCGCCTGTTCCCGGAATTGCGGCAGGCCACTTTGAGCGTATGCTACACTTCGATGGAAATGCTTCCTTCGCCGGCCGCCATCAGGAGTTCTGCCCGGAGCGGATTCATGGCGCAGCCCACCCCCCCGAATACGGAAATTCTGCCGCATAAGCAGCAGAAGGAGCTTTTCGCTATCAAGAGCAATCTCCTGTACGATGCAGCCTCTTTGCTGAATGTGGGCATTGAAGTGCCTGTGGGAGAGCGCTTCAGCATTGCGGCCGATGCCGTTTTCCCGTGGTGGCAGAACCGTGAAAAGGACATAACCATTCAAATGCTTGCAGCTTCGCTCGAAGGCCGCTACTGGTTTGGAGACAGGAGTCTGTACAGGCCTTTGACAGGTTTCTTTGCCGGACTGTATGCCGGGGCGGGATATTTTGATTTCCAGTTGGGCAAATTGAGCGGCGGGAACGGAGTTCAGGGCGATTTCTTTATTATGGGAGTCCTCAGTGCGGGCTATGCCCATTGCATAGGCGACAATCTGCGTTTTGAATACAGCATAGGGCTGGGTTACATCCGCAGTGACTATCAGGAATATATAAGTGTGAAGGACACCAAGTTCGGCAATATCAAGGTCATTCCATATCCTTGGGATGTGAAGAGAGTTTCCGGAATTGTGCCTTCGAGGATATCTGTGTCCCTGGTTTGGACGATTCCATCGGGAAAAGGAGGCGGAAGATGAGAAGACTGGTGAAATACACAGCTCTGCTATTGCTTCTGCTGCTTGCCGGCTGCCAGAGGGACCATCTGTATTATGCATCGTCCCAAACGGCCTCCGTGCTGGTGGAGCCGGACTGGAGCGTATCGGGACTGCACCCCAACGGAGTGAGCGTTTTTGCCTTCAACGAGGCCGACGGTTCGCTTTACAAGCGTTTCCCGCCTGTGAGCGCCAGCCAGAAATGCTACGTGAAGCTGCCGGAAGGGGATTTTACCCTTGTGGTGATGAACGATACGCCCGAGGAGTTCGGCGGAAGAATTGCCTTCTGCGGAGAGGAAAACCTGGCCACTTTCAGAGCTATGGGCGTAAAGGACGAAGTCAGGAGCCAGAAACTCGAGGAGCATCTGCAGTCCAAGGCCACAGGGGACGAATACTGCATTGTGGAGCCGGACACTCTTGCGGTTTCCGTAGTGAGGGGCCTGCACATTTCGCCCGAGCAGATTGATTACTATTACGATATGCCGGCAACGGACATTTCCGAGGCCGATGCAATTGAGGTGAAGACTGCGCCGCAGAGTGTGATTTCACAGGTGAACATCACAGCCCATGTGAAGGGGCTCAAATACGCCAGGGGAACAACGCTTTCCTATCTGCGCGGAGTTGCGGCCGGGCACTGTCTGGGCTCGGGGGACAATACCATGGAGCAGGTTGCCCAGGCTTTCATACTGAACAACAGGACATTTGACCCGGGGTCCGATTCCGACGGCACCATCAGGGCCAGTTTCCTGTCCTTCGGCCTTGTGGGCGACGGCAACACCGACAAGCGCTACTATCTGGACATCAATTTTGTGCTTGTGAACGGTGAAGACCACCCTTTGACCTATGATGTGACCGATCTCATTTCCATTGACGTTACTCTTTCCCTGCAGTTGAGCCTGAATCTGGATTTGGAGATTGAACTGCCGGAGGTTGTGGGAAATGAGGAAGGAGGTTTCAAGACGGACATAAACGAGTGGGAGGACGAGACGGTGGACATTCCGATGTAAATTATCAATCAACAAATATTATTAATTCTTTAAATCATTACATTTATGAAAAAATCAATTTTTATCCTTGCAGCGCTTGCTCTTCTTTCTGCAAGCTGCACAAAGACAGAAGTGGTTAACAGTGGCGCCCAGAGCGTTCAGAAGGGCATAGGCTTCTCCGCCTATACCGCAAAGCCGACAAAGGCTGCGCAGGAGGATGTTACTAATACTAACCTCACTTCTTTCAATGTATCTGCCATTGGTAACAGTGCTGTTTATTTTGATGATGTGAATTTCTCAAAAAAGGAATCTGGTTTCTGGGAGAGTGCAACACAGTATTTCTGGCCTGCTTATGCCCTGAATTTCTATGCATGGAATGTCCCTGCAAATGGTACTGTCGGCTCTTCTATTGCCGTAGGTTCACAAACTCTTACATTTACTCCTTCAACTACTCTTTCTGAGCAGGAGGACCTTGTAGCTTCAAAGGCAGTGAATCAGAACGAGCCCGTGTCCGGAGGAACTCCTCTTACATTCAAGCATTATCTTACTCAAATTGTTGTAAAGGCTCTCAATACCAGTAGTACTTACGATGTAGAAGTTTGTGGCGTAAAGATTGCGCATCTTGATAATACTGTTGAATATAACTTTGCTTCTGAGACATCGACTGTTGCTGGCTCTGCTACAGATCAGACTTATTCAAATACTTTTACAGCAAAGACCCTTACTGCTGATGCAACTGAAGTAATGACCGATGGTGGTAATGGAAGATGGTATCTCGTACCTCAGACTGTAACTGCTTGGAACAAAAATGAGCTAACAAACTCAAGCGAGGGAACTTATCTAGCCCTCAAGGTTAAGATTACTGCAAACAGCGGTGCGCTCAAGATTTATCCTGCAGATGCAACCGATTATGCTTGGATGGCAGTTCCAGTTCCGGCTTCACAGGAATTCAAACAGGGACATAAATACACTTTTGTAGTTAAGTTCTTTAAAAACGATGGTGCAGGTTATGTTGACCCAGAGAACGCAGGTGAACTTGACGGAGATACAACCACCCCTGATAACGGTAAGTCCATCATCGGTGGTGCTATTAAATTCAGTGTTTCTGAGGTTGAAGGATGGAGTCCAGAAGAAGAGATTGTAATCGACCTTTAATCTTTTGACCGTTGGGGCCTGACCGCCCCTCCGGTTCCCAATTTATGAAGAAAAAGAATTTAATATCCATAATCCTGCTTTTGAGCACGGTTCTGGCCTGCCGCAAGGAAGGGCCGCAAGCTGCTGCGCCTCTGAACTTTGCTACGGAGCAGACAAAAGCTGGCCTGTCCACAGTCTTTGAGAACTTCAAGGTCTGGGGCAGCAGCGTCTGGGGCAGCAGCAGTTCCGTAATGGAAGGCTACAAGGTGTATTTCGATGCTGCTACAGGCTGGACATATACCGAAGTCCCGGGCACCGAAGGCCAGGAGCTCCAGTATTGGAACTACTCCGCCCAGGAGTTCCGTTTCCACGCAGGCGCGCCGCTGGAGAGGGTGAAGGGGATTGGCGAATCGTCCCTTGAAATGGAAATCTTTTCCACCCAAGTGCTGAGCGAAACTTCCCTGTACAGCGCTCCATATGTGGTTTTGCGCAAGGACCCCGCCTATGGCGAGCTGGTGAATCTGAGCTTCAGATATGCCAACGCAAGGGTGAATGTGGCCTTCCGCTGCGTATCGGACAGAGAGGTGAGCATAGAGGGGGTGAAACTCCTGCCGCCATCGGCCCTTGCAGACAGGGCGGACATGTCGATAGGCTATGATTGGGCAAGGGTGGCTGCCGATGCGGAACTTTCCTCTGTGGCTTCGCGGGCGCTGCCGGAACTCGCTTTCCCCGATATGCAGATTGCGGGAGATGCGCAAAGTTTCAGCGAAAGTCCTCTTGCCTGGTATATGGTTCCGGACCCGGTGTCGAAAGGGCAGTGGAGACTCAGCGCCAGGGTTGATGGAGTGGACAAAATAATTCCTTTTACGGTAAGCAAGCCATGGGAAGCAGGAAAATCGTATCTTTATAGGTTCGAATATACCGACAAGGCAAATCTTGTGTTTGTGGGTACTTCGGAACTGTTTATCGGAGAGGATCCTGTGGATGGTGGAGAACATAATTTCAGTTAGGAGATGAAGACTTTTTGTAAAATATATTCTCTTGCTTTGCTTTGCGTCCTGTGTTGGGGCTGCGGCAGGGAAGTCTGCGCTCCTGATGGTGCTGCCAAGGCTTGTCTTGAGCTGCTGCTCGAGCCGGAATCGGCCACGAAAGCACATTTCGAGGATGCCGGCGGGAATGCTTCCTTTGTGTGGGATGCAGGCAGTTCGATGATAGCGGTTCTTGCCGCAGGAGGTTCGATTTCGCAGTGGGACGGAGGTGAATACTGTTCCCCTATGCACATTTCCCTCATCGACCCGGACAGCAAAAACAAGGTGCTGCGCGCATTGTCGGAATACACTTTGCCCGGAGTGGCTGCTGTTGAAGGGGATGCACTCTATTTCCTTTCCCCTGTGAACGGATCGTCCCTGTGCCGGAGAGAGGCCTCTGCAGACGGGGTGAAGGTGGAATTTGCCATGCCGCACACTTTTGCCCAGAGCGCTTCGGGGGCATTGGAAGAATTCGGGGACTACTGCTATATCCGCGGGGAATCCAGCGTAAAGAGCGTCCCTTCCTCAGAGGATAAGAATTTTGCGGCAAATTCTACGACTTTCAGGGCCATACCGGCAATTTTCCGCTTCAATGTTACCAACAATATGGAAGGGGACCTTGTGCTGGAATCGGTGAAAATCACCTGTAACAGGCTTTTCCCGGATAGGCTCTATTGGTCGGCGGACAGATCTGGGGTGCAAATCTGCGAGCCGGAGGACAAGAGCGGCTATTTCAATACCATAAAGACTTCAATTGCAAATGCTTATGGGGAAAGGCTTGCCAGCGGCGGAAAGGGGACATACTATGCGATGTGTCTGCCTTTCGACAGCGCTGATTCCATGTCCGGGGCTACCTTGGCCTTTATTCTTGAGACTTCGGACAAGATTCACACCTTCAATGTTCCGGCCGCGTCGTTTTTCAGGGATGCTGCATTCAAGAGCTTTGAAAGCAATAAGATATACACTTTCAATTTCGTTTTGAACGAGAATTCCGTGGAGCTTGAGGGGGTGAGCATTGAGGATTGGATGAAGGATTCGTTCTATCTGCCTATAGTTGACATTACGGCCGATGTCCGGGTGAACCTGAGCTATTGGGTACAGGACAGGAAGAACCTCTACACCTACGGCTTTATGAAGCTGTTCAGCGGGGAGTCTCCAATGTGGGCCGAATGCAATCTCGGGGAATATCTCTACAGCGCAAGCGATATCGTTTTCAACTGGAACCAAGTTACTCCTTCAGATCCTTCCGATACCGATTATCTTGCCGGATATTACGACAACATTACCGATTTCAAGTGGAAAACACCTTCGCGCGCTGATTTTAAGGAACTTTTCAACCTGCCGGATACTTGCCTTGTGATGTGCAAGGATGAGGAGTCGGGAGTTCACGGACTGAAGATAAAGAGCAAGGACAGGCCGGGAGCCTCCATATTCCTGCCTTGTTCCGGGCGCACAGAAGAAGGCACCGTATATCCGGGAGACGGCAGCACGGTGATTAACCGCACTTTCCACGGCTATTACTGGACTGCAGACGAGGCTTCCGATACCGATGCCTTTCTTCTTCATTTCGCCTTCTCCCAGGTTGAAACTGTGAAGGATGAACTGAGCACTTTCTCGGAGTACAGCCGGGTGCTGAATTCGGGAAATGACCTTTATAAATATGTGGAAACGCCGAAGACCGGCTATTTCACCGTAAGAGCGATACTATGAGAGATATACGTAAAATATGCTTGTTGTTCTTTAGTCTGCTGGCTGTTTTGGCTTGCAGAAAGGAGGATTTGTCCAATACTTCTTCGGACAGGCTTTATGTCTGTGCGCTGTCAAGGCCTTTCAGCGCGGATGGGGATTTTTCGACCAAAGCCGTAAACAACGGTTATCTGACCACCTTCGAGGCTGGGGATGTGATAGGTGTTACAGGAGTTGACAAGAACGGCAACATCCTCGATGTCTGCAACAATGTAAGATTTACCTACCACAAAGACACCCTTATCAATGGCGCCATCTGGTCCAGTTTCCTCAACGAGAGGGGCTACAGTTTTGTGGAAAGGGTGGACGGAGCTTCCTACTTTGCTTATTACCCCTATGATGCGCGCTGGAACGGCCACAAGCTTGAGGATATAATTTCGTCCTTCGATGTGCTGGAGGACCAGAGTACCAAGGCGGCCTTCGACAGCAGCGACCTTATGACAACGGATGGGTACATTTATCCTTCGGCCGGGTTGCTTTCCATGGAGATGGACCACAAAATGTCCACTGTTTCTCTCTTTTACAATAATGAATGGATGCCGGACGGAATTACTCCCCTCTATCCTCTTATTCTTTATCCGGGCACTTCGCCTGCCAGCCTGACTATGGACCATACCTACAGGGCTCGGACCGAGACAGGAGCACTCGAACTCAGGCACAGGTATCTGGTCAATCCGCGCAAGACCACTTCCGTGAAACTGGTGGGCTGCCTTGAAGAGACCAATGTGCGTCTGTTCAGCCATACGATTGATGTGGAGGCCGGACATCTTTACTCCATTTCCTTCGAAGGGGAGCCTCTTGTTCCATATACTGACGGTGTTGACCTGGAATTGAATGATGTGGAGTTCGTGGACAGGGACGGAAATACCGTCACTTTGGGCTATACCGTTATGTGGTCGAAGTACAATCTTGGGGAATCGCTTGGAGAGAGCTATCCTTTTGACCCTGCTTTGAACGACCTTGGAAGAAAAACCGGTACCAGGGAGCCTTATGCAAGAGGGGACTATTATTGCTGGGGTGCAACCTTTACCCAGTACGACAACGGTCTCACCGGCTATAACGGTTACGGATACAACAACTATTTCGACAAGGAGTATTCCCTTGCCCCTTTGGGTGGTACAATCAAAGAAACCGAATACGATGTGGCCCACGCCAAGTGGTGGAGGGGAAAGTGGCGTCTTCCTACAGAGAATGAGTTCCGGGCGATGTATGCTGGATGTACCTTCGAGAAGGTGGAGAGCTATAGCGAAACCCAGCAGAGATATTTGGGCGATGCCGTGGGACGCACTACTTTCAATATTATCAAGGTGACGAGCAAGAAGAACCCAGAGAAGTATATCTATATGTCCACGGGAGGATATCTGGATGGTACTATGCTTCCTGAAAAGGATGCGGAGGGCAATATTACCGAATCCGGAGACGGCAAGAAGAACCAGGGCATAGTAGCTCCCGGCACAGCGTATTATCTCAGCAGCAGTGCTTCACCTACCATACTGCGCTGCGTGTCCTATGCCTATTTTAATGCTGAAAGTCAATTGATTAAGGTTGACGGAAGCCGCTATACCGGAATGCTTGTACGACCTGTTTACAGCCCTGATGAACAATGAAAAAAATTGCCAACATATTTGTCAGTATTTGTGCTCTGATGCTTGCCGGATGCTCCTTGGAGTCTTTGGCTCCGGAGTCTGAGGACTGGAAGCTGAGTGCCAGAATCAGCGATGTGGAAGGCCTTGTCTCCACCAAGATTTCTTATGGTGGAGCTTATGGAGAGCACAGCGAATTCGAAACGGGAGATGTGTTCGGACTTTTTGTTATGGATGAGTCCGATGCGGTAATCGTTTTCAATCAGGAGGTATATTGCTCTGGTCTTGACAACAGCGGAAACACCGTCTGGTCCATCTTCAAGAAAGGTTCTTCGGATGACAACAGCTCCAATTATCCGATTGCGGATAAACTGGAGGGGGGAGTGCACTATTTCGCATATTACCCGTACAGGGAGAGCCTGTCTTCGGTGAGGGATATTGCCGGGATTAAGGCAATAGTGTCGGATGCCTATGACGCTCTTCCATACGACCAGAGCAGCGCCTATACGGAATACGACCTTTTGGTGGCGAGCAATGTGCCGGACTGCACCTTCGGCGAGGTGGCGGTGAACGGCAAAAGCGTTTCGCTGACCTTCGGCCATACTATGGCTATGCTACGCTATTTCATTCCTTCCGGCTCCGTCAAGTATTACTACAGCTTCAACGAGGCTGATTTTACCCCGCATCTTATGGGAAGTGAGGCTGGGATGGATGAGTTCAGGTTCCTGTTCAAGCCGGGCTGCGTGCTGGATGTGTGCGTGAAATATGTGAATTCCAACAAGTTGTACAAGTTCGAGACGGGCAATTCCAAGAATATATGGCCTATAGTGACCGAGGCGGGGCATTGCTATTTTCTTGATGAGAATGCACCCAAGGTGCCTTATGCCGTGGCTGTGGATATGGGTACTTCCGTGATGTGGTCAAGCTTCAATCTGGGAGCGGAGAACAATGACGGGGCAACGGTGGATAATGTCGGCAGCCTTCCGGGTGATTATTTTATGTGGGGAACGAATGTCAATACGGCTTCTTTCGGTAGCTCTGCCTATAACAATTACAACAAGGCTTTCACTGCGGGTACTGCTCCGAAGGAACTCCCTGCGGGTTATGATTACAGCGGGGATGTCATCTATGATGCGGCGCGTAATCTTTGGGGCGGGGAGTGGAGGACTCCGACTATAGCTGAGTGGGAGGAACTGTTTACTGCCTGCACTTACAAGATTGAGACACGTAAAATAACCTTTACCAGCAAGAGTACGGGAAATGTGCTGGTTATGCCTTATCAGGGATATAAGAATTCGAATAATGTTACCCAGCCGCATTTGGGGTATTACTGGTCCAGTTCTTCCAATCCCGATCCCAAAAATATTGCCAAGGCTTTTTCCACTATGTTCAGCAACACCAATACCGCTCCGTCCAAACATGGCAATGCCGACCGCTACACCGGTCTTCCAATCCGTCCTGTTTATTCGAAATAAATTCCAACATGTCTGACAGAGAACATTTCGGCAGCAGTGCGGCTGCAATTCTTTCACTGGCCGGATCGGCCATAGGTCTTGGAAATATATGGCGCTTTCCCTATATGGTGGGGGAGTACGGAGGTGCCGCCTTCATTGTGGTTTATGTGCTGGCATCCCTGTTCCTGTCCATACCTATCATGCTCTCGGAGGCGGTGATCGGCAGGCGCTCCAGAAAGAACCCTTTCGGGGCAATGAGGTCCATGTCCAAGAATCCGGTCTGGAGCCGTATGGCTATTGTGACTGTGCTTGCTCCGATTCTCATCCTCTCTTTCTACAGTGTGGTGGGCGGCTGGTCCGTAAAGTATCTGCTCAAGTCCTTTTCTCTGCCTTTGGCATCGTCCGATGCCTCCATTTTCAGCGCTGAATTTGCGGAGTTTATATCTGCTCCTTATGCCCCGCTGCTGTTCCACACGGTTTTCCTTTTGCTCTGCGCTCTGATTGTGCTCGGAGGAATAAAGTCCGGAATAGAGAAGTTCAACAAGTTTACCATGCCTCTGCTTTTTCTGCTCATCGTGCTGATGGCGGTCTTCTCCTGTATGCTTCCGGGAGCGAAGGGCGGAATTGACTACCTGCTGAGGCCCGATTTCAGCAAACTGAGCCCTCAGGGCATTGCTTCGGCAGTGGGGCAGAGTTTCTTCTCCCTGTCGCTCGGTGTGGGAACTGTGCTCACATATTCGTCCTATATCGCTTCCAAGGACAATCTTATGTATTCGGCTCTCGGGACAACAGGTTTCGACCTTCTTTTCGCCCTTCTGGCCGGTTTTGCGGTGATGCCTGCCGTTTTTGCTGCGGGTGCCACTCCAGGTGCAGGTCCCGGCCTCATCTTCGAGACAGTGCCTTATATCTTTGCGCAGATGGGGGCCAATGCCCCATGGCTGGGGGCAACGGTGTCGGCGCTCTTTTTCCTTGCCATCTGTTTTGCGGCTCTTTCTTCGGCCATTTCGCTTTTCGAGGTGGGAGTGACATATATGGTTGAGGAAAAGCACATTTCGAGGAAGAAGGCTGTTGTTCTGATTTTCTTCATCGCCTGGGGCCTGGGCATTCTGTGCTCGCTTTCCTTCGGAGCGCTTTCGGATTTGAAGATTTTCGGCCGATGCATTTTCGATTTCTGCGATTATCTTACTTCCAATTACCTGATGATGTTCGGGGGCCTGCTTACCGTGCTTTTTGCCGGCTGGGTGATGAAGCGTGCGGATGTATGGGATGAGTTTACAAATTCGGGAACACTTTCTGTGAATAAGAAAGTATTCCCGCTTGTGTATTTCCTGATGAAGTATCTCGCTCCAATAGGAATTGTAATCATTTTCGTGACTAACTTCCTGCCATAGATTATTTTTTCAGGTATTCGAGAATTTGTTCCGCGTGGATTTTGGTTTTGATTTCCTTCGGAGTGAAGATTTTCTCTATCACCCCTTCTTCGTTTACAAGATAGGTGGTTCTGAGAATGCCTATGGTCCTGTGGCCGCAGGCTACCTTTTCTCCCCAGCATCCCAGTGCCTGAAGAACGCTTGTTTCGGTGTCTGCAATGAGAGGGAAGTCCAGGCCCTGCTCAGTGGCGAATTTCTTCTGGGCAGCCTGCTTGTCCTTGCTTATCCCGACGATGCTGTAGCCAAGGCTTTCAAGTTCCTGCTTGTGAGCCTGAAGTGAGCAGGCTTCTGCAGTACATCCGCTGGTGTTTGCCTTAGGGTATGAGTAAAGTACAATTTTGCGTCCGCGATAGTCGCTGGCCTTGATTTCCTTACCGTCCTGGTCTATTCCCAGAATTTCCGGTATTCTGTCTCCGATGTTCATGATGAGTATTCAATTTTCTGGCAATAATACGATTTTAATTGAATTTTTGAAATATATTTTTATAAATTCGCGGTCAAATAACAACACATTTAACGA
>CAMGFA010000014.1 GCA_946055165.1 uncultured Bacteroidales bacterium | reverse complement strand
AACACCTGCGCCTTTGTCTGCCCTCACGCAGCCATCCGTCCGTTCCTTCTCACAGCCGACGAAGCAGCAAATGCTCCTGAAGGGCTCAAGCTCGCCGACGGAAAGGCCAACCTCAAAGAATACAAATACGCACTGTCCGTTTCCGTTGCCGACTGTACCGGTTGCGGCAACTGTGTTGACGTATGTCTTGCCAAGGACAAGGCTCTCTCCATGCAGTCCTTCCAGGACAACGCTTCCGAGCAGAACAATTTCGACTGGCTCAACGCCAAGGTGGGATATAAGAAAGTACTCGACCCTAAGGCAAATATGAAGAACGCACAGTTCGCACAGCCTCTCTTCGAGTTCAGCGGTGCCTGCGCAGGCTGCGGCGAGACTCCTTACATCAAGAATATCACCCAGCTCTTCGGCGACCATATGATGATTGCCAACGCTACAGGATGTTCTTCAATCTACGGTGCATCCTTCCCTGCCAGCCCTTACTGCACCGACAGCAAAGGCCACGGTCCGGCTTGGCAGAACTCCCTCTTCGAGGACTTCTGCGAATTCGGTCTTGGTATGAGACTCGGCTCGGAACGCATCCGTGAGACTGTTGCCGCCCTTATGAAGAAAGGTCTGCTCTGCGAATGCTGCTCAGACGAGATGAAGGCCCTCTTCCAGCAGTGGCTCGACAATCGCTCCGACTACGCAGTTACCCGCGAAGTTGCCGACAAGCTCGTTCCTCTTATGGAAGCCTGCGGTTGCGACACCTGCAAGAGCCTCCTCGCTCTCAAGCAGTACATCCCTTCACGCAGCCAGTGGATAATAGGCGGTGACGGCGCAAGCTACGACATCGGCTACGGCGGTCTCGACCACGTGCTCGCATCGGGCGAAAACGTGAACATCCTCGTGCTCGACACCGAGGTTTACTCCAATACCGGAGGCCAGTCATCCAAAGCCACCCCTGCAGGTGCAATTGCCAAATTCGCCGCTTCCGGAAAGAAAATCCGCAAGAAGGACCTTGGAATGATGGCAATGAGCTACGGCTATGTATATGTGGCTCAGGTAGCTATGGGTGCAAGCCCTGTTCAGTACATGAACGCCATCAAAGAGGCCGAGGCATACGACGGACCGTCCCTTATCATCGCTTATGCTCCATGTATCAACCACGGACTCAAAGCCGGTATGGGACTCAGCCAGAAGGAGGAGAAGCTTGCTGTAGAGTGCGGTTACTGGCACCTCTACCGCTACAATCCTGCTCTCGAGGAGCAGGGCAAGAAAGCCTTCAGCCTCGACAGCAAGGAGCCTGACTGGAGCAAGTTCCAGGACTTCCTCAAGGGTGAGGTCCGCTTCGCTTCACTTGCCAAGCTCTACCCTGAGAAGAGTGACGAACTCCTCCAGAAGACAGAGGAATTCGCCAAAATCCGTTACAACAACTACAAGAAACTTTCACAGGAATAATCATCCTGTTCAAAGAGCTTGTACTCTCTGATAATCGCGGCAATTTCGGGATCGAGGTTGCCGCGATATCTGTATTGCGCTTCCATATCCACAGCGCGGCTTATCATCTCGCGGGACTGCTCCTTGAGTCCCCTGCGGGCATAGCTCAGAGACAGCAGATAGCACACATTGGCGCGCTGTTCCATTTTCTCAAGCAGGGCAGCTGCCGTGGCATTGTAGTCCAGACAAAGATAGCAAAGTGCAGAATTATAGTCCCCATAAGGCGCCAATATCTCGAGAGCTTTTTCAAAGTCCCTGTTTTCCAAAGCTTTGAGTCCTTCCTTATAGTTTCCTCCCAAGCAGAGTGAAGCATCGGCCAAAGTACTGAGCGAGCTCACATAATAGGTAATGGGCTCGCTGCTGCGAAGGCTGCACACCAGTCCTCTGGAATTGTAAATGCCACCCTCGAGACTGAGATCGAACTTCTTCAATCCCGGCCTTGTGGGAATTGTCTGGCGATAGAGATAGACGAACTGCTCTCCGCTTCCGGAAGTGGAATCCTTGCGTACTCCGCTGTCTGCCAAAGGATTGCTGATATAGCGCGAGCGCAGCTGCTCCTTTTTGGAAAGCCTCAGGGCATTGTAGCGTTTCATCCATTTGCGGGAGAAATGCTCCTGCAGAACAGAATCGGGCGTGTCGGGAAAGCGCTCGCGAAAAGCCTCAATCTGACGTCGATCGTAAAAATAAGAGCTGTCGCGGCTTAGGCTCCGCTCGAAGTCGGCAAAACGTCTGTAGCCCTCCAGCTGGGCATTGCGGAAATCTTCGCCGGTGAGATAGACTGGCTGCAGCGCGAGTGTATCGTCCCCGAAATGGAGCACAGGGAAGAAACGCAGCTGCCAGGAGGGGTCCTGCAGACTGTCCGATGCCACCAGCAGGAACTCGAAGTTTACCTTGCCCTGCCTTTCGCAAGTGTTGCGGAAGCGGGCCACGAGCACTGCGGCATCCAGTTTTTCCAGGGCCGATTCTTCCCCGCTCTGATCGTCCACCACCCTGCGCATAAGATAGCCACCGCCCGGGGCCGGAGCCGAGGACTGGCCCGATGCAGCACCATAGCGGCGGATCTCCTGTTCGCTGGGGAGACGGAGCGAAGCCGCAAGTCCTTCTTTCTCAATAATTTTAGCTTTCTGATAAGTAGTACTGCACGAAAGGCAGCCAAGATACAGGCAAAGGCCTGTAAGAAAAACTGATGAAGTTTTCATAATACATCGTGTTTAAAACTGTTTATGTGGGCAAAGATAGACAATTATTTGTTAAATTTGCATGCAGTATGGAAATTTGGAACAAATCTTGGCTCTACAGCTTTTTGAGGCACTACGTGGACTGGTGCATCCGCTCCTGCTTCCATTCCCTCAAAGTCGAAGGGCGGGAGAATCTGCCTTCGGACGGGATATACATCCTTGCGCCCAACCACAGCAACGCGCTTATGGACGCTCTGGTGGTGCTTCAGGCAGAAAAAAGAGCCACTGCTTTCGGAGCAAGGGCCGACATCTTCAAGAAAAAGAAAATCGCCCGTATCCTCACCTTTCTGAGAATAGTTCCGATGGCCCGTTTCAGGGACGGTCTGGATCAGGTGCGCAAAATCGATTCCGTATTCGACAAAGTTGTTGAATGCCTGGAAAACGGAGTGCCGTTCTGCGTCTTCGTTGAAGGCATGCATCAGGCCAGCTATGAAGTTCAGCCGGCAAAAGGAGGCATCTTCGCCATTGCAGCCAAAGCGGCGGAAAAGCTTGACAAGCCCCTTTACATAATTCCGGCCGGCATCTGCTGGTCCGATTTCCTGCATCCGGGAGCAGACTGCACCCTGCACTACGGAAAAGCCAGAAGAGCCGAAGAATACCTTTCCGTTCAGGACAAAAGAGAGCGCAGCCGCATTCTGACAGCTCAAATACAGGAACTTGTGAAAGAGCCCCAAAAACGGAAATACCCTGCAGCACTGCGCATTCTGGCATCAATTCCACTTCTTCTCAGCCTTCTTTTCTGCTGGCCCATAGAGCTGGCAGCACTGATAATCAATTCCAAAATGAAAGACAAAGTCTGGAGCAACACTGTCCGCTTCGGATGCAGACTGGTGCTTCTGCCTCTGCTTCTGATTGTGGCTGCTGCAGTATCGTTCTGCACCCTGCACTGGGCACTTGCAGCCGCTGTCTGCATCTGCACCCTCTTCGCTCCATGGCTTTACAGCAAATCAATTCACATTTATCAATGAACATAGATTTTTCCTACTGTTCCGACAAGTACCAGTACACAATGGGAAAGTCTTTCTTCGAGTCCGGAAGACAGGACTCGATGGCCGTCTTCAATCTGTTTTACCGCAAAGCCCCCGAGAACAACAACTGGGCAGTCGTAAGCGGCGTGGACGAGGTGATTGAGATGGTGCTTGCCCTCGGAGGCAAGGAGGCGGATTATTTCGAGAAATTCCTTCCGGGCGAAGAATACGCGCCTTTCAGGGAATACCTCTCAAAAATGCATTTCACCGGAAATCTTTACGCAATGAAAGAGGGAGAGATTGTTTTCCCGAACCAGCCGATAATTATTGTCGAGGCCCCGCTTATACAGGCCCAGATTCTTGAAACTCCGATGCTCTGCATAATGAACCACCAGATGGCTGTGGCCACAAAGGCTTCACGAGTGTGCAGGGCCACGAACAAGCCTGTAAGCGAATTCGGTTCGAGAAGGGCTCACGGCCCTTGGGCAGCCATCTACGGAGCCAAAGCTGCCATCATTGCAGGCTGCGCCGGGACATCAAACGTACTTACAGGTGCCAAGTGGGGCTGCGGCAGCACAGGAACCATGGCCCACAGTTTCGTAACCTCCTTCCTCTGCAGCGTGGAAGGCGAATACCACGCCTTCGACAACTACATAAATACCCACCGTGGAGAAGGGCTCATACTGCTTATAGATACCTACGACACTCTCAAATGCGGCTTGCGCAATGCAATGCGCGCATTCAGGGACAACGGCATAGACGACAATTACCCTCAGGGCTACGGCGTGCGCCTGGACAGCGGAGACCTTGCCTACCTCTCCATAGAAGTCCGCAAAGTGCTCGACGAAAACGGTTTCAGGAAATGCAAAATATTCGCCACCAACTCACTCGACGAATACCTGATTTCCGATTTGGAGCGCCAGGGAGCATGCATAGACTGCTATGGAGTGGGCGATGCAATAGCCACGAGCAAGGAAGCCCCCTGCTTCGGCAATGTTTACAAACTGGTCCAGCTCGACGGCCAGCCGGTTATGAAAATGAGTGAAGACCGCATCAAGACCATCAACCCGGGCTTCCAGCGCAGTTGGAGAATAAGCAATGCCGACGGCATCTTCAAGGCCGATCTCACCTGCCTGAAGGGCGATGCCAGCGAGAAAAAACTCCAAAACAACGAGGAAATCACCATCTTCGACGAAATCGACCGCTTCAAATTCAAAACCTTCCTGCCGGGCCAATACAGTGCCAAGCCTTTGCAGCTGAAAATGATAGAAAACAGACATCGCTGCTTTGAAGAGCAGAGCCTCGAAGAAAAACGACTCTACTACAAAGAGAATCTCGACAGGTTGTCTCCAAGTGAGAAACGTCTCATCAATCCGCACTATTTCAAGGTGGACATTTCCCAGGAGCTGCACGAGTGCAAATACGCCATAATGGACAGGCTGGTCAGGGAAATCGAAAACTTCAAAGGCTGAGCTCAATGTCAGCAGCAAATCGGTACATCAATACAAACAGATAGTCCTTGAACTTCTAAAAGAGAAATTCAAGGACTATCTGCCTCTGCTGCTTGTACTTATAAGCTGCAGTTCTTTGAAGTGAAATTGAAGTCTTCCCTGTCGCTGAAGAGTATGAGCTGGGCATAGCCGTTGAAACTGCGCAACTCTGCCAGGTTTTTCTCGTCCAGAGTGAAGGCACTGTCTCCGTTGCCCCATCCGAGGAATTCTGTACTCCCAGGCAGTTTCACCTTTATATCCACACAGGCATCGGGCACAAGACGGCCGGCCGAATCGAGCACAGTCAAGTTCACCACCTTTATTCCGCCTTCGTAGGAGTGCACATCGGCCTGAACTTTGGCAGGAGCGCCACTGCTCTCCAGACTGTATTCGGCAACCAGAACTCCGTCACTGTAGGCCTTTGCCTGAAGCTTGCCGCTTTCGAAAGGCAAGTCCCATTCCACGAGCCCGTTACGGCCCACCTGCTCACGCGATATTTCCTTGCCGTTCAGGCTCAGAAGAACTTCATCGCAGTTGCTGAATGCCCTCATGCGGACAGTCTGTCCCTCCATCCCGTAAAGGTTCCAATGCGGGAACAGATATACTGTCGGCTCGCTGCTGAAGCGGGATTTCACATACCAGGCCTCGTCCTTCGGGAAACCGCAATAGTCCAGCAAACCGAAGAAACTGCCTGTAGCCGGGAACTGCATCGGAGTAGGCTCTCCCCTGTAGTCGAAGCCTGTCCAGTAGCAGAATCCCATCAGCCATTCCCTGTCATTGTAGAATTCCCAACCCTCCGATGCTGCAAAGCCAAGAGAATCGGCCGGGTCGAAATTACGGGACATCTTGCGGCCGCTCTCGGCAGGGCAAGGAAAATAAACTCCCCTTGTGCCGCAGCCGGTAGTCTCCTCGCTGCCAAGGGCAATGCGCTGCGGATATTGCTTGTGATTGTCATCTATCGGGTGCTGACGGATATAATTGTAGCCTGCCACATCGCTGCCAAGCAGAACATTCGGGCCACTGGACGATGCTACCGCCACTTTCCGTTCCGGGTCGAGTTTGTGGACATACCGAGCCATTGTGCGGGTAATCCGCTCGCCCCTTTCATTCCACTCTATTCCCCACTCTTCATTGCCAATTCCCCAAAGGAAAACACAGGCGTGATTGCGGCCGGATAGAATCATATCCTCCACAAGTTCAATATGATAAGGGTTGATACCCATAAGCCTGGTCTCTTCATAGAGAAGAAAACCCATCTCGTCGCAAAGCTCCAAAAAAGCATCGTCCACTGGATTATGACTACTTCTGATGGTATTCACGCCCATCCACTTGAGCCTCTCCAGACGGTAACGCAGCAGGCCTTTCGGCACTGCAGTTCCCACTCCGGCATGGTCCAGATGCAGGTTCACCCCCTTGATTTTGAAAGGCTCATTGTTGAGCAGAAGCCCCCTGTCAGGATCCATCTCTATGCTCCTTATTCCCAGTTTATGGGTCTGGCTGTCGCAAAGACGTCCCTGAGAATCGTAGAGATTGCAACGGATTTCGTAGAGCTTAGGTGAGGACGGTGACCAGAACTCCAGTCCGCTCAAGGCAAATCCGGTGCTCAGAATACGGCTTTTGCGGGCTTCGATTGCCCTGCCCTGACTGCGGAAACGGGCCAGTTCCATTCCCGAAGGAGTGTTGATGATATACTCCGTAATATAATCTGTGGAGTTGCCGTTTGCATCGTTGCAAACCTCACTCTCCACCTTCACGTGAGCTTTTGCAAAATCCGGGTCGAGAGTATAGCTCAATTTTATTCCCTTGCTGGCAAAATGCAAAGGCTCGCTCACTGCAATGCTCACCGGACGGTAAATCCCCGCACCTTCATAATACCAGCCTTCTTCCAGAGAGGCATCGCACCTGACACAGATAAGATTGTCAGCACCATAGAGCAGATAGTCGCTGATATCGTATTCCTGGCTGATATAGCCGCTTTCCTTTCCTCCAAGATAGAAGCCGTTCACCCAAATCCGGGCATTGCGGTAAATTCCGCCGAATCGAAGCCTAAGGTGCTTGCCCCTGTATTCTTCGGGAATTATGATTGTCTTCCGGTACCAGCCGATGCTGCTTTCAGGGTATTTGAAGCCCACCGTCTTGAAACCATGACTGTAGCTTGCCAGAGAATCGAATGGCTGGAACGATGCCCAGTCGTGCGGAAGATTGACCTTCTGCCACCGGCTGTCCTCCTCAAAAGAGAAACTGTACGGACCGGTGTTATGGATGGATGCAGCCTTGCTCAAATATGAAAAATACTCCGTTCCGCAGCCGAAATCCAATTCGGGCTCTGCAGCATTTCCAAGGGCAAAAGACCAGTCGGAATTAAGTTCCACCACTGCCGGAACCTGTCCCGGCAATGTAAAAGGGGCTGCAGAAGCCACAAAAGTGACCAATGCAAGCCCCGAAATAATTAATTTTTTGGTTTTCACTGTTTTTCAGTTCCCAACATTATTACTGAATGAACATTTCCGGATTTAAGAATATTCTCTGTAAATTCACGGATTTCCTCATTTGTTATAGAATTGAGAATCTCAAGATAATCCGTATGCATATCGACCTTGTTCTTGAGCAGGCTTTGCATATTTCCGGACCAGTAAGAGTTTTCGGTAACATCCTCCTCAAAACTCTTAGCCATATTCAATCTTGCCTTCTCGACATTCTCAGTCTTAGGACCGTTCTTGGCATATTCCGAAACGATTTCATTCACGCGGCTGTTCAGATATTCTGCACGCTCAGGAGCACACTGGTAAACAATTTCAAGAAGGGCGGACTCTTCCTCATAAGGCTTGATTTCAATAAGGGAATTAATTCCGTAAGTGCCGCCTTCCTTTTCGCGGATTTCCTCATACAGCTCTACTCCAAGAGCCGATCCGGACAGTTCTGCAAGAAGGTAATTGCGCAATGTGTACTCGCAAGGAGCACTGTATGCCATAAAGTTAATTGCAAACGGTGTTTCCATTTCCCTGTTGAAGATGCTCTCGTTCACACCCTTGCGGAAATTATAATCACAGGCGGTGAAAGTTTCCTTCTTCCCTTTGGCAGGAAGTGAAGCCACATATTTGTTCAGAAGAGGTACAAGGGTCTGCTCATCCACATTGCCCACAATTACAAAGGTGAAGTCAGCTGCATTTGCAAAACGCTGTTTGATGATTTCATAAGCCTTTCTGTAGTCGATCTTGTCCACATCTGCATAAGTAATTCCGAGGACTTTTTCAGGGCAGAGGTAAACATTGTGAATAAGGCTGTCCTGGAAAGCCTTTGTTGGCTGGGCCTCCTGGTTAAGAAGGGTCGAAGCAGTACGCACCTTGTAGGAAGCAAAAGCTTCTTCATCATAACGTGGTTCGGTGAAATACAGATAGTTGAGCTGGAAGAGAGTCTCCAAATCCTTTGGTGTGGACCTGCCGCTGATACGCTCATCATATGTACCGATAACACGAGACAGGCTAATTTTTTTGCCTGCAAGAGCCTTGTTCAAATCAACAAGATTGAATTTGCCGACACCGGCGATATCAGCAAGCTCCCCAACAACCTTTACAGTCACATCAGTCTGGTCGTAAAGGGAAGTACCACCCCAGCTGAATGCACTGAAAAGAACTTCGTCTTTGTTGAAGTCGGTCTGTTTGAAATAAACCGTGGCACCATTTGAAAGGCTGTATTTCTTGAATCCGAAAGCAGCTTCCTCTGTCTTTTTAACCTTGCCCGGCTTGCGGATTTTGCTGATGAGAGGCTCATCAGAGCAAGTATCCTCGTAAGGAGCAATCTCCTCGGCTTCAACTGCTGCAAGAGCTGCTGCAATTTCATCCTCAGAAGGATATGTCAAGCCCTCTTTTGCAGGCAGCATATTCACAACAACAAGG
The DNA here is from genome assembly GCA_946055165.1 of uncultured Bacteroidales bacterium. GTDB lineage: Bacteria > Bacteroidota > Bacteroidia > Bacteroidales > UBA932 > Cryptobacteroides. Next base: position 33,833 of record CAMGFA010000014.1, on the reverse strand, counting down.
TTACCCTCACCCTTGAAGGTGGCGCAAACCTGGTTGACCATCTCAACAGGAATGTTCGGAGCCAGCTGCGACATCAGGGCAAATTCATTCTCAATTCCCGGAATAGGTTCATTGTCAATGAAATGACGGACATAATCACGGCAGAAACTGCTGCTCTTGCGCTTGTCTTTCTGATTGTAAGCCGATTCCAGCTGGGAAAGATATTCGGTACGGGCCCTTTCATACTCGGAAGCTGTGAATCCGTGACGCACAACCCTCAGCATCTCTCTATAAAGACTGGTAAGAGCCCTGAGCATCTGGTTTTCATCATACATCACATAGGCCTGATATGAACCGCAGGTCTTTGCAATGAAGAAGTCGGAGCCGTCCCCAAAACTTGCATCCACAAAATCAGGGTCACTCTTCTGGGTCATTTCCAGAACCCTGGCCTGGGCCATGATGTCAACAATGGAAATGACATAATCGTAGAGCATATAGTCGAGAGTGGACTTGGCCTCGTTCGGCACATTCGGATGTTTTGCAAAGATATAGCTCGTTGCATAAGGAAGTTCCTTGTCCTCATAGCTTGCCACGATGGTTTCAGGATTGTCCTCGACCTGTACATAGTAACGTTCAGGAGCATCGGCTGCAGCTGCAGGAAGGGAAGAGAAAATCTCCACAATCTTGGCCTCAATCAAGTCCACATCTATATCACCAACAACGATAATTCCCTGCTGGTCAGGACGGTACCATGTATGGTAATAGTCCCTGAGCACCTGATAAGGGAAGTTGTCCACGACTTCCATAGTACCTATAGGAAGGCGCTCACCATACTTGTTGCCAGGGAAAATTCTCGGGAGAACGCTCTCGTAAGCGCGCTGCTGGGCATTGGAACGGCTTCTCCACTCCTCGTGGATAACACCCCTCTCCTTGTCAATTTCTTCATCGGTGAGCAGAAGACCGCCGGCCCAGTCACGAAGGATGAAAAGGCAGGAGTCAATTGAACTAGGAACATTCGCTACTGGAACTTTGTCGATATTATAAACAGTTTCATCTATGGAAGTATAGGCATTGAGTTCAGCACCGAACTTTACCCCAATGCTTTCAAGATAGGTAATGAGACTGCCTCCCGGGAAATGCTCCGTACCGTTGAAGCACATGTGCTCAAGAAAATGGGCAAGACCTCTCTGGTCGTCGTTTTCGAGAATGGAGCCCACTTTCTGGGCGATGTAGAAATTGGCCTGGCCTTTTGGTTCCTCGTTATGACGGATGTAATAGGTGAGACCATTTTCAAGTTGTCCGATTCGCACTGCTTCGTCCACAGGAATCGGAGGCATCTGCTGGGCTGAAAGAAGTACTGCGCCAAGCAGAGCCGCTGTTGTCAATATCAATTTTTTCATACGGCAATGAATAATTTCAAAATCTTGGACCGGACTGCAATTACTGCACCAAATCGTTTCTGACCGGAATTACAAGCATACAAATGATATATGCCAATACACCCGCACCGCCACACAGGCAAAAAAACAAAAAGAGGAGCCTGACAATTGTGGGGTCAATCTGGAAATAATCGGCAATCCCGCCGCATACACCTGCTATCATTTTGTGATAACTGTCTCGATAAAGCTTTCTAACCATATTAACAAGTAAATTTCGGTAAAAATAATGATTTTTACTGATATTCTATCGATTTTTTCTAATTTTGTACACTTTATCCCTTAAAATGGAAACAAAACACATAGAAAAAATGCTTATTCCCAGCTATCTGGTTGATTCTCAACAGAGGCTGAGGCCATCGTCCTTCATGTGCATAGCACAGGAGATGGCAATGCGCGCAGCCGACGCCCTGAATTTCGGCTTTGACGACCTGGCCGCCCACGATTTGGCCTGGGTCGTATCTCGCACTCATCTGATATTCGACAGAATACCTCATTTCCGGGACAGCATCGAGTTCGCCACATGGCACAAGGGTGTGAACGGACTCTATTTCATAAGGGACTATCAGATGAATGACGCATCGGGCAGGAGCCTTGTTAGAGGAACCAGCTCCTGGATAGCTCTCAACACAAAGGAACGCTCCCTGTTCAGAAGCGACAGACTCGCCGAATTCTTCGACACCCGTCCGCAGAACCTCGAAAGCGCCATCGAAGAAAATGCCTGCCGCCTGCGAGCTGACCGCAATGCAGAACTCGTCGCAAGCCACTGCGTCCGCTACAGCGACTGCGACTTCATCGGCCACGCCAACAACACCAGCTACATCACATGGGCAATGGACCTCCTCCCGGCCGACCTGGTGAACGGAGCCTTCCCTGCCGAACTGGACATCAATTTCTCAAAGGAAACCCACGAAGGCGAAAACATAGACATCTACAGAAACATCATTGAAAGCGAAGATGGAATTACTGTGAATTTCGAAGGCAAAATCGGCAACGAAACCCACTACCTTCTGCGCCTGATCTACAAAAAGGACAAAATATGAAAATTGCAATTGTCGGAGCCAGCGGCGCAGTAGGCCAGGAGCTCCTCAAATTACTGGAAGAAAGGAACTTCCCCATTGACGAACTTCTGCTTTTCGGCTCTTCGAGAAGCGCCGGACAGCCACGCAGCTTCAAAGGGAAGGAAATCATAATCAAGGAACTTGCCCACAACGACGACTTCAAGGGCGTGGACATCGCCTTCGTATCGGCCGGAGCCGGCACATCCAGGGAATATGCGGCGGACATCACCCGCTTCGGAACCATTATGATAGACAACAGCAGCGCCTTCCGCATGGATGCAGACGTTCCGCTCGTTGTGCCTGAAATCAATCCGGACGATGCCCTCGTGCGCCCTCGCGGCATTATTGCCAATCCGAACTGCACCACCATTCAGATGGTTGTAGCCCTCAATGCCATTGAGCAGCTCTCGCACATCAAGACAGTAAGGGTCTCCACCTATCAGGCTGCCAGCGGAGCAGGAGCCAGCGCAATGGCCGAACTGCACGAGCAGTACAGGCAGGTGCTTGCAGGTGAGGAAGTTACAGTGAACAAATTCGCCTATCAGCTGGCCTACAACCTCATCCCCCAGATAGATGTTTTCACCGACAACGGCTACACAAAGGAAGAGATGAAGATGTTCGACGAGACCCGCAAGATAATGCATTCCGATGTGCGCACAAGTGCAACTTGTGTGAGGGTTCCGTCGCTTCGCTGCCACAGCGAGAGCATCTGGGTCGAAACTGAACAGCCGCTGGGCGTGGAGCAGGCAAGAGAAGCCTTTGCAAAGGCTCCGGGTGTGGTCCTTATGGATTCTCCGGCAGAGAAACTCTACCCCATGCCTCTTTTCCTCGAAGGCAAGGACCCGGTATATGTGGGACGCATACGCAAAGACCTCGCCTGCGAAAACGGACTCAGCTTCTGGACCGTATCGGACCAGATCCGCAAAGGAGCAGCTCTCAACGCCGTTCAGATTGCAGAATACCTCATATCAAAGGGGCTTTTCGCAAACGCCTGAATCTCAGGTAGCAGAAAAGCGCTATAGAGAGGCAGAAAATGGAAATCCCCAGATATGGCACCAGGCTGTAAGGCAGGTTGAAGCCTATCTTGGCAGTAAGAATAAAGGTCAGGGTGACGGAAGTCATAAAGGCCGCAGGGAAAAGCGCGAGCATATAGCTTGCGCCTTTTCTGTTCTTGGAGAGGAAAGCAGTGACTGTCCAGAGGGCAAGGGCCGCAAGGGTCTGGTTGGCCCAGCCGAAATAGCGCCAGATGATGTCGAAGCCTTTTGCATCGGCAATATTGAACCAGAGCAGGGCGGCTGTGACAATGAATATAGGCACGCTCACTGCAAGACGATTGCGGATGGGTTTCTGGTCGAGTTTGAGAGCATCGGCCACGATAAGGCGAAGGCTGCGCAAGGCGGTATCGCCGCTGGTAATCGGAGCGGCAACCACGCCCAGGATGGCAAGGATGCTGCCTATGGTTCCGAGCCAGTGTTTGGAAACGCTTGTCACAACCTGAGGAGCGGCACTCACCCCTTCTGCACCCATCTCCACATTGCCGCCGGCAAAGAAGAAATAGGACGATACGGCCGCCCAGATGAGCGCCACTATTCCTTCTGTAATCATTGCACCGTAGAAGACCGGTCTTCCCAGCTGCTCGTTTTTCATACATCTGGCCATCAGAGGGGACTGAGTGGCGTGGAAGCCGCTTACTGCTCCGCAGGCAATTGTAATGAAAAGCACAGGGAAAACAGGACCGGCCGAAGGATTACGGTTCTGAAGCCCGTCCCACAATTCCGGCAGATTTTCCGGCCATTTGACAAAGAGACAGGCCAGCAGTGCAAGGGCCATGAACAGCAGGGCAATTGCAAATATGGGATAAATCTTGGCAATTATCTTGTCTATAGGCACCAATGTGGCAATCACGTAGTAAATCAGCACAACTACAACCCAGATGAAGGTGGTGTTCAGGCTCTGGCTGGAAGTGAGGTCACCGAGGATGAGGGCCGGGCTGTAAACGAAGACCGCACCCACAAGAAGCAGCATCAGGGCCGAGAAAAAGACCGAGATGCCCTTTGCCTTGGGATGCAGATGTTCTCCCACCAGTTCCGGCAGGCCGACTCCCCCGCTGCGTACCGAAAGCATGCCAACATAATAGTCGTGCACGGCGCCGGCGAAAATGCAGCCCAATACTATCCAGAGATAACTCGAAGGGCCAAACCTGGCTCCCATGATTGCTCCGAAAATGGGACCTGTTCCGGCAATATTGAGGAACTGGATCATAAATACCTTCCACGAAGGGAGAGGAACGAAATCCAAGCCGTCGGATTTGGTATAGGCCGGAGTCTTGCGGCTTTTGTCGGGGCCGAAAATTCTTTCGGCAAGCTTTCCATATAGCAGATAGCCTATTACAAGGGCCAGAATGCTGAGAATGAGAGTTATCATTATACGGGTTTTGAATTTCAAAATTAAGGATTTTTTCGCACTTTTGTACTCTATGGCACAAAAGAAATCGTCGATGAGCACAATCCTTCAAGGGATGGAAGAACAAAAGCAGCGCAAACTGCAGTCCAAAATCCCGTCCTGGGCGGGCGTGGAGGGCCTCCAGCTGCCTCAGAGCCTGGCACTCGAGCAGTGTTCTTCGGAGCAGAGCGCCCTTTTCAAGGCCTCGCTGCTGGCTTCTCTTCTGCCGGAATCGGCCAGTATTGCGGATTTCACCGGAGGGCTCGGCGTGGACAGCTGGGCTTTTGCCGGCCGATTCTCCCAAGTCTTCCATTTCGAGCGCGATGCCGCCCTTTCTGCCATCTTCGAACACAATATCGGCCTGTTGCCGCACAAGGCATCGGTTTATTGCCGCAATGCCGAAATCACGCCGGACTTCCTCGGGCAGCTGGAGGAAGAAGGTTTCAGGGCCGATTGCATCTTCCTGGACCCCGCCCGCCGCAACCGCGAAGGAGGCAAGGTGTTTCTATTGGAAGAATGCAGTCCCAATATCATGGAACTGCTGCCCCGCTTGGCCTTGCTGAGCCCGAGGCTGCTGCTCAAGCTCTCCCCCATGGCCGATATCACCATGCTTATCCGCCGGCTGGGCCACAACAGCGCCGGCTTCAAGCTGAGCAGAATCGTTGTGCTGGGCATAAAGCACGAGGTAAAGGAACTGCTGGTGCTGCTGGAAAACGGGCAGCCCGCAAGCGAAACGGAACTCCATATTGTCAACAACAATATTTCCCTGAACATAAGTCAAATACAGCCCGGCATCGCCTTGGACGGCACTTCTTCGGAGCGTCCTTTCCTTTTGGAAGCCGATTCCGTCCTGCTCAAAGCTGCAGCCCAGGACCTTGCCGTACAGGTCTTCGGAGCCCAAAAACTTGCTCCCCAAAGCAGGCTCTTTCTCTGCGGAAAAGAACTTGAGAGACATTTCGGGCATCCGCTGCTCAACTTCTACAAAATCTTCAGAGTGGAAGAGAACCTGCCCTTCAGCAAAGAAAATCTCCGGGAACTCTCCGTGCGCCACCCTCGACTTGAAGTCAGTTCCAGCCTGCAGGGCCTGAGCAGCGAAGAACTGCAGAAAAAAATGAAAGTCCGCAGCGGCCTCGCCCCCAACGGCCTTCACTACCACCTCTTCGCCTGCAGGCAGGAGCAGGCCAAACGCCTTCTCCTCTGCAGCGGAGTGTAACTGTTTGCAAGTGATTTGCACTGAATGCGGCTTGGCCTGCAAGCCTTCCAGCCACAAGCCTGCCAGCCTCGCAGTACATATTTTCATCATCAGCATTCTCCTCAACTTTCTGCGCGTTCTTGAGGGCTCTTGCCTTCAGAGACTCCTTCCCACTTCGCTTCGCTTGTGGGCCCCTTCCTTCCTCAGGAGACGAGGTCTCTTTCGGCAAGACCCTCAATCCCGCTTCCCACAGCAGAATCGTTCCAGATTTCCTGCCTGCAAAAGTTATTCTGCTCGGTCGGCAATTAAACTCCTAAGAGATACTATACGAAAATAAATACTTATATTTGTAGACATGAAAAAGCTTGTACTCAGCCTTGCTCTTATAGCAACTACTCTTGTCTCCTGCACCAAAAACGAATTGGGAAAAGCGGGAGATACCGTCAAAGAACTGAAAACCGATTTCTATACCATGACCGTCAACTCTGACGCCGGTTTTGAACATTTCCTCAACCAGGGTGGAGCCTGCAGCACCGATGAACTTGCCGCTTATCTGGAAAATCTGCTTTCTCCGGGGCCTTTCGGCAAATTGGAATGCGAAGTAAAATCAGGCAATTTCGCCTGCAGTGCCCTTCACGTCGAAAATCAACAGGGGGCCCAGATGCTCGGACGCAACTTCGACTGGGACGACTGTAAGGCTATGGTAATCCGTTGTTATCCAAAGAATGCCTATGCCTCAATAGCCACATCCAACCTGGATTTTCTCGGCTTTGGAGAAGACTACATACCCAAAGGGATGATCAACCAGTACAAAGCAACAGCAGCCGTGTATGTCCCGATGGACGGCATCAATGAAAAAGGAGTGGTTATCGCTGACCTCATGGCCGGGGACAAAGAACTTACAGATCAAAAAGATGCATCCAAAAAGAATCTTACCACCACCACAGCAATCCGCCTGGTTCTGAATTATGCAGCGAACGTGGACGAGGCCCTGAATCTTCTCGAGCAGTACAATATCCATTCCGACATAGGCTCGGCACACCATTTCATAATTGCCGATGCTGCAGGCAAGAGCGTTGCTGTTGAATGGGTTGAGAACAAGATGATTGTCACCCCGAGCGATGTTCTCAACAACCACTACCTCTGCAGCGAAAAGCAAGGCATAGGCAGCGGAGAAGAAAGCCTGGCCCACGAAGCTAAGCTGCTTGAACTCCGCAGCGCAAGCAAGGGAATCATGACGGCCGACGAACTCACCGATGCCATGTTCGCAGTGCTCAGCCTGCCGGACGCTTCATATTATGGAGGAACCCAATGGACCATAATATACAATATGGAAGAGGCTTCCGCCACCTATCACTGGCGCCGCGACCGTGCTGAATGGTTCCGTTTCTTTGCCGGCAAGGATATCACAGTGCATAACAGCTTGTCAAACTAGATGAGGCCTGAACTGCAGTTTTTCGCTTTTCCGCTGTCGCTGATTTTGGCGGCAGCCTTGCTTGTAAGCATACTTCTGTTCCCCAAAAAATGTCCTCGCAGGCTGAGCGTTGCTGTTCTGAGCCTTCTTGCCATCGGCTTTGCAGTCATAGGCTGTCTCAAGCCATCACCTGTGCACGGCTATTTTCTTGCACCCCTTATTTTGGCCTGCATCTTTTTCAGCGGAGTTGAAGCACGGGATGCCATCCGCAACAAAGCCGGGCTGAACATTATCCTGAGTCATCTTGGGCTGGGCATAGTGCTGGCTTCTTCTTTATTTTCCGCCCCGGACAGCATACAAAGCGCCATTATTCTTGACAAAGACCAGCCGAAACACCTTTGTGAAGACGGAATGGTTCTGGATTTCGACCTGGAACTCAAGGATGTACATACAGAACATTATGAAGGGACAGACAAGCCCAGGCAATATCGCGCGACAATTCTCCTGAACGGAAAATCTCGGCAAATCAGCATCAACCATCCTGCCTCATACAAAGGCTGGCTTTTGTATCTGTCAGATTTTGACCGCCAGCACGAAAAGCGTGCGATGTTGAAAATCGTCAGAGACCCTTCCATCCCGGGAGTGCTTTTAGGAATGGCAATGCTTGTCATTGCAGCCGTTCTTGGAGTCAAGCGAAGCTGGAAATCACGGCTAGTACTACCGGCCGTTATCGCGATTGCACTGATATTCACTCTGATATCGGTTTCCCGCATAAACTTCTCCACCCTTCCGCCAGCCCTGCGCAGCTTCTGGTTCGCGCCGCACCTGATGGTCTATATGCTGGCCTATTCCACGCTTGCACTCAGCCTGCTTTGCGCCATTGCAGGCTTCATACCCCGGGCGAGCAAAGCCGCAAGACTTTCCAGACCGCTTTTGGAGACATCGTCCAGCCTCATCCTTATGGGAATTGTCTTCGGAGCCATCTGGGCTCAGCTAAGTTGGGGTGACTACTGGGCATGGGATGCCAAAGAATGCTGGGCAGCAGCCACTTACCTTCTTACTCTCTGTGCAGTGCATTTGCCCCGACGAAATAATAACGCAATCTTTGCCGCAAGCCTGCTGCTCTCGTTTGCCGCAATGCAGATGACCTGGTACGGCGTAAATCTGCTCCCATCGGCCCAAAGCAGTATGCATACATACAACAGCAAATAATCAGAATACGATATTATGAAACAACGCAGCCTTAAAATTTTACTGCTCATTCTTCTTGCTCTTGCAGAAGTTGTTGCAGTAGTCAGAATCTGTTTCCACGAAAGCATTCCTCAGGGACTCTCTCAAAACGAACAGGTCCGTATCATTCTCGAACGCAGCGACTGTCTGGTCTGCCACTCACAGGATCCGGAGCTCCCATTCTATTCCAAGTTTCCGGTCATCGGCAAGATGATGGACGCCCACGTGCGGGCCGGCAGCAGGTTTATCGACCTCGAAGCAGAGCTGGCGGAGACAGGGCAGATAAGCGAATCGGCCATGAACAAACTTGACCATGCTGTCCGCTACTCCACAATGCCGAAGCATTCCTACAGAATGGTTCATTGGAGCAGTGGCCTGAACAGGGAGGAAAAGGCTTTCCTCAGCTCCTGGATTGCCGAAAAACGGGGCAGCGCAGAGCCTGTCTGGCCCCTTGCCGATGCTGTTGATTACGATGCGGCCATCGCCGGGCTGGGAGAACGGCTGTTCAACAATGCACAGCTCTCACTCGACGGCAGCATCAGTTGCGCTACCTGTCACGTCCTTGAAGACGGCGGTGCCGACCACGCCGATGAGCGCGTGTCCGAAGGCATCTACGGGCTCACCGGTAATGTGAACTCCCCTACTGTTTACAATGCCGAATACAATGTGCGCCAGTTCTGGAACGGAAGGGCTGCAGACCTGCAGGAGCAGGCCGAAGGTCCGATTACCAATCCTGTGGAAATGGGCGACCAGAGCCTTGAACAGGTGGTCGAAAGACTGCACAAAGACAAGGAACTTGTACAGGAATTCAAAACACTCTATCCCGGCGAAGGCTTGACCGGCAGGACTCTCTGCCACGCTATCGCCGAGTTTGAACGTACTCTCATTACGCCAGACAGCCCCTTCGACCTCTACCTCAAAGGTGATCTGGATGCTTTGAGCAAGCTTGAGAAAAAAGGCTACGACGAATTCAAGGAAAATGCCTGTGCCGACTGCCACTTTGGAGCAGCATTGGGAGGCAGAAGCTTCGAATACCTCGACATATACGGCGACTATTTCTCCGACAGGGATCCGGCAATCGAATACACGTCCGATGACGACGGACTCAAGGGCTTTACCCTCAAGGAGGAAGATTTGCATAAATTCAAAGTTCCCCTGCTCAGGAACATCAGCCTCACCGCACCCTACTTCCACGACGGAAGCATCCAGACTCTGGACGATGCAGTGCGGGCTATGGCAAAATATGAGCTCGGAAAGAAGCTGAGCGATTCCGAAGTCGAAGCTATCGTGGCTTTCCTGCACACTCTGACAGGCAAAAATCCGCACCTGCAGATTTAGAGAATAATCCAAAAGGACGAAAAGATTCACTATCTTTGCAGTCCAAACGACATTTATATGCCAGACAGCAATTTCATAGACTACGTAAAGATTTTCTGCCACTCGGGACACGGTGGCGCAGGTTCGATGCACCTTTACAGGGCCAAGTACGTTCCGAAGGGCGGACCGGACGGCGGTGACGGCGGCCGTGGTGGCCATATCATCCTCAAGGCAGATCCGCAATTCTGGACTCTCATCCACCTCAAATACCGCAAGCACATCAAGGCCGAAGACGGAGAAGGCGGCAGCGGCGGGCTCAGACACGGCAAAAACGGCGAGGACATCACGCTGAAAGTGCCTGTAGGGACCGTAGTCAAAGATGCCGAAAGCGGAGAAATCATCCACGAGATGATGGAACCGGGAGAAGAATACATCCTCTGCCCGGGAGGCCGGGGAGGCCTTGGAAACAACAACTTCAAAACCGCAACCCTCCAGACTCCACGCTTTGCCCAACCGGGAGAGGAAGGGGTTGAAGGCTGGTACATACTCGAGCTCAAGCTTCTGGCCGATGTGGGACTGGTCGGACTGCCGAATGCTGGCAAATCCACCCTTCTCTCAGCCATCACGGCAGCAAAACCCAAGATTGCATCGTACGCCTTCACTACCCTGGAACCAAACCTGGGAATCGTCAATTACTACGACGACCAGTCATTCGTAATGGCGGACATCCCGGGAATCATCGAAGGCGCGCATGAGGGCCGGGGAATAGGTATCCGTTTCCTCAGGCACATCGAACGCAACTCCGTACTGCTCTTTATGATTTCCGCAGTGGAAGAGGACATTTCCGGCACCTACAGGACCCTGCTCAACGAACTGGAGATGTACAATCCGGAACTCCTTGACAAACAGAGAGTTCTTGCAATCACCAAATGCGACCTGATAGACAAGGAGATAGAGAGAGACCTGGAAAAGCAACTCCCGAAAGACATCCCCCACGTGTTCATTTCCTCAATAGCACAACAGGGTCTGAAAGAACTCAAAGACCTGCTTTGGCAGGCACTTCACGAAGAATAGAATATGTTTGAAACCCTCGACCAGAACATCAGCCTCGCCATCAACTCACTGAACTGCCCCGTATCGGACCAGATCTGGATATGGTTCAGCAACAAGCTGATATGGATTCCGCTATATCTGCTGATAATCGTACTGCTCATCCACAAACTGGGTTGGAAAAAGGGACTCATCTGCGTTCTTGCAATTGCATTGTGCATTCTCTGCGTGGACCAGGTATGCAACCTCGTAAAGAACTCTGTACAACGGCTGCGCCCCTGCAACAATCCCGACATGGTGGAAAGAGGGCTTCACATGCTCGCCGGAGCAAGCAAATCACACCCCTACGGCTTCTTCTCGGCCCACGCTGCCAACGCTATGGCCTTCGCCGTATGCTCCGCAAAGTTCTTAAAACGGGGGGGTCCGATGCTATGCCTGTGGGCCGTGCTGGTGGGACTGAGCAGGGTATTCGTAGGAAAGCACTTCCTTGGAGACGTGCTGGTGGGATTTGCAGCAGGGCTTGTCTTTGCACTGATTTTCAGCGCACTTACCCAATTGCTATTTAAGACCCGTACTGCCGAAACCTCCCTCCCCGCGGACAGAGTCTGAAAGCTGGTCAACCTCCTCCCACTCAATGACTTCGTGTTTGGCCAGCACAATCTGGGCAATACGCTCGCCCGGCTCGATCACAAAGGTATCGGCCGAAAGATTCACCAGAATGACCTTCAACTCACCGCGATAATCGGCATCGATAGTACCGGGGGTATTGAGCACTGTAATTCCGTGCTTTGCAGCCAAACCGCTGCGTGGGCGCACCTGCACTTCGTAACCGCGCGGAATTTCAAGAAAAAGGCCGGTGGGCACAATCACTCTTTCCAAGGAGGCGATTTTCACAGGCTCCACTATATCAGCACGCACGTCCATCCCTGCGGCGCAAAGGGTTGAATAGGCAGGCAATGCATTGCTGCTGCGATTGATAACTTTCACTGTCATAAGGCTATTTCGGTGCTATTTTGTAAAGTATTCCGGCAATTACCGTAAAAAGAAGATTAGGAATCCAGAGTGCCACAAAAGGAGGCAAAGCTCCGGTATAGACGAACATCTGGCTGAATCTGAGGAAGAGTATATAGGAGAAGGCCAAGCCAATTCCCAGTCCCATATTCCAACCTATTCCTCCCCTTTTCTTCTTGGACGAAAGGGCTACACCCATAATGGTGAGGATAATGGCGGAAAAAGGCAGGGCATAGCGCGTATTCTTTTCAATTTCCGCATGCATCACATTGGCGTCGCCCCTGAGTTTCTGCGTTTCTATAAGCGAATTGAGTTCGGAAATGGAAAGGGTTTCCACAGTCTTCTCAGTAAAATAGAAATCCTTGATATTGAGAGCAATTACGGTATCGAGTTGCTCGCCCGATTCAACGACATCCTCCATCCCCTCGCTGTAATGACGGATGAAATAGTTCTTAAGCCTCCAGGCTCCGGCCGTGCTGTCCCAGGTGGCCGATTCTGCTGAAAGTTTGCTCACAAGTTTGTTGTCCTCAATACTTTCCAGCGTGAACTTATGCGCCTTCTTGTTCCAGGTACTGAAAGACTGAACATAGACGAACTGCCCCGGAGCTATCTGATAATGAACATTGTTGGTTCGGTTGTTCTGCCTTTTTTTGATGTACATCTGCTCGAATTCTATTCGGGTGGCATTCGATTTCGGAATCACAAAAAGATTCAAACCCAAAGAAAAGAGGGAGATAAGCAAAGCCGCTGCCAGATATGGCACCATCATCCTGTGATAGCTCACGCCGCCGGAAAGGATGGCGATAATCTCCGAATTGGCCGCCAGACGGCTGGTAAAGAAAACTACCGTGATAAATACGAACAGCGGACTGAACATATTTATAAAGTAAGGAATGAAATTGAGGTAGTAATCGAAAATGATTGCGTGCAACGGCGCCTCATTCTTTACGAAATCATCTATCTTCTCGGAAATATCAAAAATTATCACTATTCCGATAATTAGCACAAGGGCCACGCAGAAAGTGACAAGGAACCTCGAGAAAATGTAGCGGTCGAGCCTCTTCGGTTTAAGACTAATCATAAGCGGGCAGTAATTCTTTTTACAGTTTCGTCCTTCCACTGGGCGAAATCCCCTTCCATAATATGCTTGCGGGCCTGACGCACCACATCCAGATAAAAGGCCAGATTATGCTCGCTGGCAATCATTCCGGCAAACAGTTCTCCGGCAATGAAAAGATGACGCAGATAAGCCTTGCTGTAAGCGTGGTCCACGAAAGAAGTTCCGCAAGGATCCAATTCCGAAAAATCGTTCTCCCACTTGGCATTGCGCATGTTCATTATACCGTTCCAGGTGAAGAGCATACCGTTGCGTCCATTGCGGGTCGGCATCACACAGTCGAACATGTCCACGCCCCGGGCAATACCTTCCAGAAGGTTTGCCGGAGTACCCACGCCCATAAGATAGCGGGCCTTGTCCTGCGGAATTACAGGATTCAGCAGTTCCAGCATCTCGTACATCTTCTCCGTAGGCTCTCCCACTGCCAGTCCGCCTATTGCTATTCCGGCCGATGCGTACTCGAGGGCGTGCTCCGCAGCCTCAACTCTCAAATCGGGATACACACAGCCCTGGATGATCGGGAAAAAGCTCTGCTCATAACCGTAAAGCGGTTCCGTCTGGGCAAAATGCGCTGCATAGCGCTCCAGCCAGCTTTTGGTAAGGTCCAGCGACTTGCGGGCATAATCGTGGGTGGCATCGCCCGGGCAGCACTCATCGAGGGCCATCATGATGTCGGCACCTATTATGCGCTGCGTGTCCACATTGTTCTCCGGAGTGAAAATATGCCGGGAGCCGTCTATGTGGCTGCGGAAAATACATCCTTCCGGAGTGAGTTTACGTATAGGGCTGAGAGAAAAAACCTGAAAACCGCCACTGTCGGTAAGAATAGGTCTGTCCCAACTTTCAAACTTGTGCAGACCTCCGGCAGCCCTGAGGATGTCGAGCCCCAGACGGAGGTAGAGGTGGTAGGTGTTTCCCAAGATAATCTCGGCCCCGATGTCTTCCTTGAGATGGCAATGATATACCCCCTTTACGGAACCCACAGTACCCACAGGCATAAAAATTGGCGTATGTATGTTGCCATGAGCGGTTTCCAGCACGCCGCAACGCGCCCCGCTCCGGGCATCTTTTTTCTCCAGTGTAAATTTCATACCCCAAATATAACAATAATCCCGCAAATTCTCGTATTTTTGTAAACTGTAGCATTGACATAACAAATCAATAACATAAAACCGATATGAAGAAAATCTCCTCCATCAGCCTGCGGCTGATTCTCCTGAATTTCCTTGAATTCGCAGTTTGGGGCGCATATCTCACCTCTCTGGGCCGATACCTCGGAGGCATTGGAATGGGTCCTCAAATCAAATGGTTCTTTGCCATGCAGGGCATCGTTTCCATCTTTATGCCAGCCCTTATGGGCATTCTGGCCGACCGCAAAATGCAGGCACAGAAGGTTCTTTCCCTCTGCCACGGCATTGCCGGTATCGCCATGCTGGCCTCCGGCCTTTACTGCATGAATTCCGGAAATGCAATTGCCTTTGCACCGCTGTTCACACTCTACAGCATAAGCGTGGCCTTCTTTATGCCTACAATAGCACTCGTAAACTCTGTTGCTTACAATGCTCTCGAGAAAGCCGGCAAAGATCCCGTAAATGATTTCCCTCCTATCCGCGTATTCGGAACAGTGGGTTTCATTGTAAGTATGCTCGTAACCAACTTCCTCAGCATCAAAGGAGTCAGGATGCAGGATTCCTATACCCAACTTATGTCTTCTGGTATCCTGAGCCTTGTCCTCTGCCTCTACTCCCTCACAATGCCGGCCTGCCCTACCAAAAAGAGCGAAAAGAGCGCAAGCCTTGCAGAGAGCCTCGGGCTCAAGGCCTTCACCCTGTTCAAAGACAGACAGTTCGCCGTATTCTTCATATTCTCCATGCTCCTTGGAGCTTCCCTGCAGATTACAAACGGCTATGCCAACACCTTCCTCGGATCGTTCGGCGAGAATCCTGCCTTCGCACACACCTTTGCAGTTGAGAACTCCAATGCACTCATTTCAATAAGCCAGCTTTCAGAGACCCTATGCATACTTCTCATCCCGATTTGCATGAAGAAATTCGGCATCAAGAAAGTAATGCTTATCTCAATGTTCGCCTGGGTGTTCCGCTTCGGCTTCTTCGGCCTCGGCAGTCCGGATATGCCGGGCGTTCTCCTCTTCATCCTCAGTTGCATTGTATATGGCGTTGCCTTCGACTTCTTCAACATCTCCGGCTCGCTTTATGTCAACGAGAATGCTCCTAAGGACATCCGCTCTTCGGCCCAGGGTCTGTTCATGCTCATGACCAACGGTTTGGGTGCCACTTTCGGGACCCTTGCCGCAGGTGCAGTGGTCGATGCCTGCGTCTATAACGCAGCAACACCTTCCTGGAGCATGGCCTGGTACATCTTCGCAGGCTACGCCTTCATAGTCGGCGTGCTCTTCTGCATCTGCTTCAAAGATCCTAAAAAGGCAGAGAAATAATCAGGTTTTCAAATTCCATACGCGGCTTCGACAAAGTAATTGTCGAGGCCGTTGTTTTTTTCATCGGCAGGCAGATTGTTCACATCACACTGCCTCACCAGATAAAAATAACCATTGCGGCCGTCACTGTAGCAACTTATTCCGGATAAAGGAACAGACTCTATTCCTTCCCTGTCGAAGAGCATGGTCGGAACATAGGAGGACTTGTATGTATTGAACAGAAAGTCGAAATCCTCCTTGTAGTTGACAAGTACCGACATGGCATCCGGCACCGTGGATGCAGGGACAAAAGCCTCACCTTCGAACTTCAGATTGCTGCTCTCGTAATCCGCAGGCACGCCTATCATAAAGGAACTGTGCCTTTTGACATTGCTGGCACAAAGGAAAAAAGGCAGAATTTCCTTCCAGGTATCACTCATTTCGGCAGTAGCCTGTTCACAAAATGGGACATAGGAAATGCCTACTGCACAGTTCCCGTCTGAGGCATCTTTATAAATATATTTGCAACCTACACTCAGATACAGCACAATATCGAACCTGTAATAGCCCGTATAGCTTTTGCCATTATGCGGATTCTGCAGCCAGCCTTTCGCCACAAATGAACCGCAGGCAGGATAGTAGTCCGAAGTCATATCCTTGAAAGTCAACTTATAGCCGTCTATTTTCACCGACTTTGAAAAGTTTGTCACTGAAGCATTGGCGAAAGCTGTTTCCGGATCGGTATCGAGAGGATCTGTCGTCTGTCGGATTTGCCACAAAGCCGAAGACAAACGCATCGGAGGAGGCAAAGTACCGCCGGATGTGAAGTCCAGATCGGCCGAAGAACTTCGCAAATCTCCCGGAGCCAACTGATAGTTCATTATGCTTCCGAGATGTCTCGGCCTCGGAAAGGCCTTGTAGGCCCTCAGTTTGGAGGTGCACTTCAATGGAAGGAGTCCGTTGAGGCTGCTTTCAACATCAAAACGCATTCCATCGCCGGGGACATCGGATATGCCGTAAACCAGCAGTCTTGCCAAAGCCTTGAATTCAGTGAAAACAATCTCTCCAAGAGACTCATAATCAAGAAGGAAGTAATTGCAGTAATAGCCGAAAGCAAAACAATAGTAAGTTGCGCAGGCAATCTGTTCATAAAACTGCCGCCACGCGGCATCGCTGTCCATGGCAAAATAATCAAGCATGGCATCGGGTACTCTGAACAGAAGAGGATCGAGCCTCCCGCCGTCCTTTCCCATAAGGTACAGGTCCGTACTCGAATCGTAGTTGTAGGCAACAGCATTGCCTTCCGGGCGGTAAAAAGTACCTCCCCCGCCTTCTGTGGTATAGGCATCATCCGCAGCCAGTTGCGGCAGTTCCGAAGCAGGAATGTCCAAAGTCAGGAAATCCTTGTAGAGTTTTAGCTCCACCGAAGAAGCCCCGCCTTCGGAATAGCGGTGGATACAAACCATTTTCTGTTCCGGAAGATAATAGTACCGCAAGCCTGCATCGGGATCGTCCAAAACCCTGGTTTCGCTCTCCTGCCCCACCATAAAACGCCCGACCGGAGTCGTAAATCGCAAAGGTCTGGCGGCACTGGCCGAAGGGAAGGACAAACTACTCCACTGCTGTTCGTATTCCGGAACAGAGCCGGAATAATCGGTGAACACTCCCTTGTCGTAAACCAGATCGACCCTTATGCTGGTCTTGTGCAGTTTGTCGAAGGAACTCAGGACGATTTGCGCACTGCGCTGCTCTTCATCGCCATCGTAAACCGGCCTCACATAGACTTTGCCGTTGATGGTGCGGCATTCGATGTTCTCCTCACTTTGCTCAAGTGTTGCGAAATAGCTCATATCCGGAGGATATACTTCCAAAGGAAGCTCGGTCCAGGAATCGTTTTGATTGAGAGTATAGCTGTCCTGCTCAAACTGCAGGCAGCGGCTGTCCTGAAGATTGTCCAGATTCACCTTCCAGTTGCTGTGCACAAGCCCATTGTCAGTTATGGTCAGAGTAATACTGTTATGGACATTGCGGACCACATTGAAGTCCGAGCAGTTGTCCTGCCCCAGATACAGATTCAGGCTCAAGTCTGCACTGGCGCCGCTGGTGTTCCACTTTCCCTCCAGATGCATATAGGTACACAACTCATCCTCATCGGGAATGGAAGATGGCACCTTGGCCCAAGGGTCGGTATTGTCGGGGAGCAGGACACCGCGGCAGTTCTCCAGCACATAGAAGCTTATCTGCTCGCCCCTTGCCAGAGCCTCGAGGTCGGCTGCCGAAGCACAATCGCCTTGTCTTGTGCCGGCAGCCTTGCCCGAAAGCTGAAAAGGATACACGGACAATGCTTCCTGTCTTATTTCAAGTGAAGAAAATTCAAGTTCGCAGCCTTCCAGTTCCTTCTCCACCTTGAGGCTCACTTTTGACACCAGCCTCACCAAAGGAAGGTCAAGATACGCTGTCGCGGACTTCATCTTCAGAGCCCTGCCTTCCCTGCAGCACATTGGAAAAGCCCCCGATGCAGCCACAGAACTGAATTCCGGAAATTCCAGTTCCAGTGAACCGAGATCTTCTTCCAGATAGGGAGCATCAACTTCACAACAGTTGGCAAGAGCATAGACCATATATTCGCGGTTCGGGTCCAGTTCCACATCCATCTGCCCGGCCTCGCAGTAAGCCTGGTGATAAAGAAGACCTCCACTGTAGAAAAAGACATTCAGATTGGAAACAGCATCCTCCTCAACTTGCAGACTGCTTTTGGTCCCGCAGAAAGCCCTTATGCGCACCCTGGCATTGGACGGTGCCACAACAGGAAACTGTTCCACACAGGAACACAGCAGCGCAAGCAGAGCTGCAAATGAAACAAGTTTAAGATTGGTTTTCATAATTCTATTTGTTGCCAGGTTTCCACATTGACATTAATTCCGTTGTCGTAGTATTCAAGTTCAATCCATATATCCTCCAAATCCTCCTTCTGCCAGTCCACTCCCAGCTGTTCCAGCTTCTTTCCGAGAGGAAAAACAAAATAAGGAATTGAAGATACTTCATCGTAGAACTCAAGAATAAGGGAAGAATCTGTCTGTCTTGGCAGCAGTACCTTATAGAATCCGCGTGTTATTTCCGGGGGAAAACATTCGAAACGACCGTTAACTGCTTCATTCTTCTGGTATATCCAGCCGCATACATTGCTCTTCACACACATTCTTCCCTGAATTCCGCTCAAATTTACATAGAGTCTGGAGAACTGCTTGTGCAAAGTTGATTTGAGTTCATATACATCGCCCGTACAATTCAGAGTCTCATAAGACAGATAGAGTTCGCTCATTTGCGAGCCAAGAGGAATAATCCCGTCCTCTTCGAGCTGATTTCCGCTGCTTATCAGCAACGAGTATTCCTTGTTCTGCTGAATTTCAAGGGCTGCCTTCGCCTCCTCTCCCTGCCGGTGCAGAGTCAAAGTCTGCACCGATACAGGATTGTTCGAAGTCAGAGTCAGAGTCAAAGTGGCATCTTCTCCTCCGGCAACAGTAAGGTACAGCAAACAAGGGCACTCACTTCTGTCCACTTTAACCGAACAGCCCGAAAAGGCCAGTACGGACAACAAAATTGCAATTACCCTCCTGTACATCCCAAAATCAGATTACCAGTTCCTGAACAATATTTCTTTCCCAATCTATCACATTGAGACTGAAACTGATGACATTCTTTGTCACAGGCACATCCGGACTGTCGGAGCCAGGTCGCATAATATTGATCTGATTGAACTCATAAGACTTGTTGCTCTCCAGCACAGGCAAATCCACAGGATAATAGGTGACATTGCCGCCTATGGTTGCTTCTATCACCAGACGGGTGGTCTTGTCCTCTCCGTTGTTAGGGAAGCAATAGTAGAAATAGGTGGTCTGATGTGAGTTGTTGTTGAGCAGAACTGCATTCGGGCTGTCCAGCAGCAATGCGGGCACTTCGTTCTTATTGCCTCCGAGATTGTACCATACTGTTGGAGCAGCCGTCCCGGCAAGATCTATTGTTCCAGCCACATTGGTGAGGTATATCTTGCTGATTTTGAATTCCTGACTCGCAATGGAAGATGTTTGGAAATTGCGGTTGATCTGCTTAACCACCACCCTTGACACATAGCGTCTCACATCCACAACTATTGGGGAGTCGTCCGATACTGAAACGGTCTTGGTGCCGAACATCATAAGATTGGTAGGCCTGTTGTCTGCAAGATCTATCATAACAGCCTTAAGGGCATCTATTGTGGTATAGGCCGAAAAGTCATCGCAGTTGGCAAAGGCATAGACCTGCTTTGTACCTGTTGTGAGAGTGAGGGTGATGGTCGGTGTAGTTGCGCGTCCATAAGCCTCGAGCATAGTGCCGTTGAAGACGAAGAACTGGACAGTGTTGATCTTCCTTTC
Source organism: uncultured Bacteroidales bacterium (assembly GCA_946055165.1). Taxonomy (GTDB): domain Bacteria; phylum Bacteroidota; class Bacteroidia; order Bacteroidales; family UBA932; genus Cryptobacteroides. The sequence continues at coordinate 13,738 of CAMGFA010000014.1, read as the reverse complement.
ATTGGTATCGGTCATAGAGGCCGATTCGTGGCTTTTCACTTCCAGAGCACTGTTCATAGAGAAGCTCACTTCTACAGTTTTTGGGCTTTCCGCATCGAGCGGTCCGATGTCCTTTTTGCAGGACTGTGCGGCAAGAGTTGCGAGCATTGCCGCAGTAAAAAGAATCAAAGAGTTTTTCATAACACACTAAAAAAAATTAAAGTTCATAATTCAAATTTTCATAAGGGTCCACAAAAACCAGACGCTGGGCCACGACCTCCATATAACTGCGGTCAATATTGTCACCGCCGGTATAGCGCTGGTTTCTCACACGTCCGCAAACATAGAGTTTGCTTCCCTTTTCAATTTTTTCAGGAGATTCGATATTCGGGCCCTCCCAGGCTTCTACCTGATGCCAGACAGTATCTATCACAGCTTGTCCGCTTTTGTCCTTGAAAGCACGTGATGTAGCCAAAGTAAAATGATAGACCGTCTTGTCCTGAATCAGCTGACGCCGGACAAAGCCAACGACTCCTCTGAGTTCGATTCTGTTCAATTGTTCCATAGTTCATAAAATTAAAGTTCGCCTTCCCTTCCGCGGCTGGGTCAGCGGAAGCAAAGGTGAAGATGATTTTTTGCAATTGCAAGAGTTAATGTGTTGATTTACAGTATTCTTACACTCTATGCAGCTTTCTTTAAGCCTAAAGAAAAATCTTTCATAACAATTTTTCTTTCACTTGGACAAAAAACTCCCCGGCCTGATTATATTCGGACAAAAACTACTGCATGATGAAAGTAAACCACTGCGCTTTTTGCGGTGCACCCATTTACGGGCGCAGCGACAAGAAATACTGTTCCATCACTTGCAAGGACGATTTGAACAACAAAAAGAAACGCCAATGGAACACAAGGCTCAGCGAAACCGTGGACAAAATGGAGCTGAACTACTCTATCTTGAAGATGTACTGCGGAAAGAAAAAAGGCATCCCGCTCTCGGAGCTGGATGCCTTGGGTTTTTCGGCCGATATCTGCACGGCCTTCAGAAAGGAGGGTACAAAAAATATCTGCCGCTGCTTCAATATTGAATACAAATTGAGCAAGCAGAAAATTTACGATATCCGTTTACTTCTTTGAAACAGGAGCCTCAGGCTTAAGCTGATTCTTCATGCTCACGAAATCGGACACTGCCTTGTCGTATTCCTCAGGAGTAATCATATGGCAGGTACCATTAATCTGGGCACCCATCTCAACCTGAAGCTTGTTCACGTTGACATTGCCGCTGATTACGGCCTTGCTCTTGACTGTAAAGAGGTCCTTGACATAGATATCACCGGTCATAGTGCCGAGGAAATCCACATTCTGGCAAGCAAGACCACCGTTGATAACGGCCTGAGGGCCAACGACAATCTTGCCTTTGGAGTAGATTTTGCCCTCCACCTTGCCATCCACACGGATGTCGTTTTCTGAACAGATTTCACCCTTGATGGAAGTGCCAAGGGATATTCTGCTGATATCATTGACGCTTACCTCAGGCTCTACAGCCTTTTTAACTTTTGAAAGATCCATATTCATAACTGTGCGTATTTTGATATTTTAAACTAATCCTTTTCCGTGGCAGTTCTTGTATTTGAGACCGCTGCCGCAAGGACAAGGGTCGTTTCTGCCGATTTTTTTGTCCGCCACCACAGGAGTGCGGGCCTTCTGCTCTCCGTTCGTAACCAGATCACTGCGTCGTGTCTGCAGTTTTGATGCATCAGGACTTGTACGGACCGCCCTCTGAGGCTGCTCACGCAGCGGAATGAATGCGCGGAGCAGGAATGAAAGCACATCCTGATTGAGCGATTCCAGCATCTGTGCAAAGAGATTGTAGCTTTCGAGCTTGTAAACCACCTTAGGGTCCTTCTGCTCATGAACTGCATTCTGCACACTCTGCTTGAGGTCGTCCATTTCCCTGAGATGCTCCTTCCAGTGTTCATCTATCTGGAAGAGTATGATGTTCTTGGTAAGAGTCTTGGCTACTTCGCGGCCCTCGCTCTTGTAGGCCTTCTCAAGGTTCACCGAAAGATTGATTACCTTGCGGCCGTCCGATACAGGGATGGCAATGTTCTGGTACATGCTTCCCTGCTTCTCATACACCTGCTTGATGATTGGGCTGAGCTTTTCAACCAGCGACTCCATCCTGCGCTTGTAGTTGTCGAGCATATGATGACAAAGGGAATCCACCACCTTGTCCTTTTTCTCCTTGTCCCAGAACTCTGCATCGAAGCCCGGATCGATGGAGAAACGGGCCATCAGGGTTTCGGAGAAATCTTCATAGCCCATTCCCTGACAGGCATCGACCAAAAGAGACACGGAATCGATTATCATATTCTGGAGGTCAATTTCTATCTTGTCTCCGTCGATTGCATTGCGGCGGCGGGAGTAGATGGCCTCACGCTGGTAGTTCATTACATCATCGTACTCGATGAGGTTCTTTCGGATACCGAAGTTGTTCTCCTCCACCTTCTTCTGGGCGGTTTCGATGGCATTCGAAAGCATTTTGCCCTCGAGAGCCTCGTTCTCGGCCATTCCCAGCTTGTCAACAACGGAAGCAATCCTCTCGCTTCCGAAGAGGCGCATAAGTTTGTCTTCCAAAGAGATATAGAATACGGAAGAACCCGGATCGCCCTGACGTCCGGCACGTCCCCTGAGCTGCCTGTCCACACGGCGGCTATCGTGCCTCTCGGTACCGATGATAGCAAGACCTCCGGCAGCCTTGACCTCCTCGGAGAGCTTGATATCGGTACCACGGCCTGCCATATTGGTGGCAATGGTAACAGTGGAACGCATACCGGCCTGGGCCACAATTTCAGCCTCCCTCGCGTGTTCCTTTGCATTGAGCACATTGTGTTTGATACCTCTCATACGAAGCATTCGGCTCAGGAGCTCGGAAGTCTCAACATCGGTAGTACCGACCAGCACAGGACGGCCGGCAGCCGAAAGTTCGGCAATACGGTCTATCACTGCAGCATATTTGGCCTTCTTTGTCTTATATACTATATCCTGCTGGTCATCGCGTATTACAGGCTTGTTGGTCGGGATAACCATCACGTCGAGTTTGTAGATGCTCCAGAATTCTCCGGCTTCCGTTTCAGCGGTACCGGTCATACCGGCAAGCTTGTGATACATGCGGAAATAATTCTGCAGGGTGATGGTGGCAAAAGTCTGGGTTGCTGCTTCCACCTTCACATTTTCCTTGGCTTCCACCGCCTGGTGCAGACCGTCGCTCCAGCGGCGTCCCTCCATAATACGGCCGGTACTTTCATCCACAATCTTAACCTTCTTGGAGCCGTTGGCATCGACCATCACAACATAATCCACGTCCTTTTCAAACATTGCGTAGGCCTTGAGCAACTGGTTCACAGTATGAACCCTCTCGCTCTTGAGTGCGAACTCCTCCATAAGGGCATCCTTCTTCTCCCTCTTCTGCTCAGGGCTCAAATCGGAATGTTCTATCTCGGCAGTCTTGCTTCCGACATCGGGAAGAATGAAGAAATCGTCGTTGCCCACGCTTGCGGCGAGCAGTTCCTGACCCTTGTCAGTAAGATTGATGGAATGCTGTACCTCACTGATTACGAAGTAGAGAGGGTCGGTGATTACCGGCATCTCCTTTTCGTTGTCCTGGATGTAGTAGTTTTCAGTTTTCTGCATGACCACCTTCACACCGGGCTCGCTGAGATATTTGATAAGAGGCTGGTATTTCGGAAGACCTTTGTAGGCACGGAAAAGGAGCTTGCCTCCCTCGGCCTCGTCTCCTGCTTCCATCTTCTTTTTGGCCTCATTCAGAATCTGGTTCACCAGAGCCCTCTGTGCAGAATAGAGTTTCTCCACATAAGGCCTGTATTCCACGTACTGTTCATCGTCCTGGGCTCTGGCAACAGGTCCGGAAATAATCAGAGGTGTTCGGGCATCGTCGATAAGCACAGAGTCCACCTCGTCCACAATGGCGAAGTGATGCTTGCGCTGCACGAGGTCCTCTGCCGTTGTGGCCATATTGTCGCGCAGATAGTCGAAACCGAATTCGTTGTTTGTTCCGAAGGTTATGTCGCAGTCGTAGGCCTTTTTTCTGGCCGATGAGTTCGGCTGGTGCTTGTCTATACAATCCACGCTCAAACCGTGGAACATATAGAGAGGGCCCATCCACTCCGAGTCACGCTTGGAGAGGTAGTCGTTCACCGTAACCATATGCACGCCCTTGCCGGCAAGGGCATTGAGGAATACCGGAAGGGTTGCAACAAGAGTCTTTCCCTCACCGGTTGCCATCTCGGCAATCTTTCCCTGGTGCAGAGCGATACCGCCCACAAGCTGCACATCGTAATGAACCATGGACCAGGTAATTTCATTGCCTCCTGCCTGCCAATGGTTGTGATAGATTGCCTTGTCACCGTCTATAGTCACAAAATCGTGGTCTATACTCAAACTGCGGTCGAAGTCGTTGGCTGTGACCACAGTGCTTTCATTCTCCGTAAAGCGCCTTGCAGTACTCTTGACAATGGCGAAAGCCTGGGGAAGAATCTCGGCCAAAGCCTTCTCGATAGCATCGTCCTCGTCCTTTACGAGCTTGTCACTTTCTTCGGCAAGTTTGACCTTCTCCGCAATAGGCAGGTCCTCCTCGAGTTTCAGTTTGATTTCAGCTATCCTGTTTTCGAACGGAGCCTCCACATCCTGCATATGCTGCCTAAGCTGGGCACTTCTCTGCCTGAGTTCATCGTTGCTGAGAGCATCTATCACTTCATACTCGGCGAGCACTTTCTCCAGAATAGGCTTCACGGCCTTGTAGTCACGGTCGGCCTTGGAACCGAAAATTGTCTTTATTAAGTTTGCTAATGCCATAATATTGTCTTAAAAATCCTTCAAAGATAATCATTCTTGTGAACTTCACCAAAAAACAATAACTTTGTGTGCTATGCAAATGGTAAATAACAGAAGAATTGCCAAAAACACCCTGCTCCTCTACCTGAGAATGGGGCTGATAATGCTTGTCAGCCTCTGGGCCTCGAGAATAGTGCTCCACACTTTGGGAGACACGGATTTCGGGCTCTACAACGTAGTGGCCGGCATTGTGGTAACATTCTCCTTCCTGAGCGGGGTTATGAACAGCTCCTGCAACCGTTATTACGCCATTGCTCTCGGCAAAAACGATACCACGGCCCTGCACGCAGTGTTCAAAGTCAACCTCAGCCTCTTTGTCGCCCTCACCCTCTTAATCGTTCTGCTGGCCGAAAGCGCGGGGCTCTGGCTGCTGGAAGCCAAAATGCTTATCCCCGCCGATAGGATGGCCGCCTGCCGCGCAGTATATCAGCTCAGCATAATTTCCTTTGCTGCAAGCACCCTTGCCATCCCGTACCGTTCGGTAATCACCGCAAAGGAAAAGATGAAAGTCTATGCCTACTGCTCCGTTGTGGAAGCCCTGCTTAGGCTGTTGGTAGTCTTTTTCCTGGAAAAGGCTCCTTGCGACAAACTCGTATTCTACGCCTTCCTCTATATGTTGGTGAGCGTTGGCAGCAATGCCTTCTACGTTTTTTACTGCCGCCATTTCTACCCCGAATGCTGCTTCGGCAAAGGCCCCGTTGACCGGGAACTTGCCAAAGAAGTCCTCCATTTCAACGGCTGGGGAATCATAGGCTCGCTTGCAAGCATCGGCAAGAACCAGGGCCTCAACATTCTGCTCAACCTCTTCTACGGACCTGCGGTAAATGCTGCGCGCGGAGTGGCCAACCAGGTTTATGTAAATGTATATCAGTTCGTCCAGAACTATGCCCTTGCCTTCAATCCCCAGATAGTCAAATCCTATTCGGCAGGCCAGCACAGCGACTGCCGCAAGCTCATATACCAGTCTTCGAAGATGGCATTCTTCCTGCTCTACATAATCTGCCTGCCGCTCATCCTCGAAATGGACTGCGTCCTGGACCTCTGGCTCGTAGATGTTCCGGCCCACAGCGCCGCCTTCGCCAGGATATTGCTCACAGTGTCACTCATAGACGCTATGTACCATTCCCTCTATTTCCTGGTACAGGCGACAGGCAAGGTCAAATGGTACAACATTGCAGTGGGCGGATGCCAGCTGATGATAGTACTCGTGAGCTACATTATACTCAAAACTAGTAGCACCCGCCCCGAAACAGTTATGTTAGTTCTACTGATATTCAGCATATTGGCACAGATAATCAGAATACTAATGGCAAAGCACTTGTGCGGGCTGCCACTCGGCGAATACTGCAGAAAAGTGCTTCTTCCGGTGGGCTGCACCGCCCTTGCAGGAGCCCTTCCTGCCCTGCTTTTCACCCTGCTCCTTCCCGCAGGGACATCCCGTCTTCTTGGCTGTATTGCCATAAGCCTGCTCTCCAACGGCCTGGCCGTTCTTTTTATCGGACTGGACAAAAACGAACGCAGTTCACTGCTCAAATTCGTCAGAGGAAAATGAAAGAACTGAGAGAATGCCAACTCGAACTCCTCAAGCTTCTGCAAGCCTTCGACCGGGCCTGCAAAAAATGCGGCCTGCAGTACTGGCTCGATTCCGGGACCCTTCTCGGAGCCCTCAGGCACCAAGGCTTCATCCCCTGGGACGACGACCTCGACCTCTGCATCCTGAAAAGCGAGTTCAAAAAGCACAAACAAGAGCTTGAAGAAGCGCTTGAAGAACCTTACGAGCTTGTGGATGCCGGCAGTACAGAACGGCTCTACCCCCGGATTATCAATAAAAACTGCCGCATCAAACGCAAGGACAGCCTCAGCGGAAAAATTCGGGAAGACTGCCTGTGGATAGACCTTTTCCTCGTAAGGGAAGTGTCCCCCAAACTCAAAAGAATAGCCGATCCCCTTTACGGCCGATGCAAACGCCGGCTTTGCGGAGCTGTCAACGACGGTGCCCTGCGCAAAACAGCTGCCCTGCTGCTCTACCCGGCCGCCCTGCTGCTCAAGGCCGCCGTCTGCCTCCACGGCCAGATTTTCTGCCGCGGCCTATACAGCCACGATTTCGGTGTACCCTTCTACTCCCTCCGACTGAAAAAGGACATCTTTCCGCTGGGCAGCTGCATTTTCGAAGGCTCTTCCTTCCCCGCCCCCAAAGACAGCGATGCTTACCTGAGCCTCATATACGGCAACTGGAGGCAGCTTCCCCCTCCCGAAAAACGCCAGAACCACGATATACTGCTATGAGCAAGTTCCTGAAATATCTCATCTCCTACCTTGTTTTCCCATTCTCCTTCCTTTTTCCAAGAAAGAAGGAGCGTATGAGTTTTGGCTGTGCCAAAGGACGATTCGAGGGCAACAGCAAATACCTCTTCCTCGAGTATTCCTCCAATGGGCTGGACGTCTGCTGGATTTCACCCGACCGGGGCTGCGTAAGGAAGCTGCGAGAGATGGGGCTCAAGGCCGAATACGTCTTTTCCCTGAGAGGAGCATTGAGGGCACTCACAAGCGGCTGGTGGATAGTGGCATCGTACAGTTCAGACATTCTGTGGTGCCTGAGCGGAGGGGCCAGGATATTCAACCTCTGGCACGGAGTGGGCCTCAAACGCTGCGAATTCAACATCGAAAGCGGACCTCTGGCCGAGCGCTACTGCCGCAAGACCCTGAAGGAACGCTTCTACCACCCGGAAGTCTTCCGCCGGCCCGACCTTTTTCTCAGCGCATCGCCCTTCCAGACCGCCATGTTCGCCCCCGCCTTCAGAATCGGTCCGCAGCAATGCATAGAAAAGGGCTACCCGCGCAACCGCATCCTCTACTGCAGCGAAGAGGAGCGCCAGGCTTTTCTCGGCCGATACGAACACGACATCCTGCCGCTTATAGAGCGGATGAGGACTTGCAAGGAGGTATATGTATATATGCCGACCTGGAGGGAAGACGGCAGCAGTGCACTCTCCGGCCTCGACTACCGGGCCCTGGAGAGCAGCCTTGCCAAAAGCGGCAGCCTGCTCGTCATAAAGGACCACTTCAACAACGGCCAGGAAGGGAACAGGGAGCTGGACCATATCGTCTGCCTGGACCCGCTGCAGGACATCTATCCTCTCCTGCCCTATGCAAGCTGCCTGATAACAGACTACTCTTCAGTGCTTTATGACTTCCTTCTTATGGAAGGCAAAAAAGTGCTTCTCTATCTGTTCGACATTGAAAAATACCGCGGACAGAGGGACTTCTTCTATCCTTTCGAGGAAAATGTTGCCGGACAGAAAGTGTTCACAGCCGAAGAACTGCTCAAGGCAATTGAAGAAGGTGTTCCGGAGCTTACACAGGAAGAAAGACAAAGACTCATCCACAAATTCTGGGGAGAAAATGCAAAAGATTATGATTTCAGCGATTATCTGCACATACAATAGGGAGCGCTACATTTGCAAAGTGCTCCAGAGCCTTTTGGACTCGGGCCGGGGCTGCGACTACGAAGTTATTGCCGTGGACAACAACTCCACCGACTCCTCCGCTGCTCTTATCAAAGAATTTGCAGCCGCCCACCCGGACTTTCCGCTGCGCTATGTACAGGAAAGCCGCCAGGGGCTGTCATACGCCCGCAACCGGGGCATTGCAGAAGCCAAAGGCGATTACCTCCTCTTTCTGGACGATGACGCCATCTGCGGCGAAGGCTTTCTGCAGAAGCTCCAGCACAGACTCGGCAGCTCCGATGCTGACAAAATCGAAGCCTGGGGCGGGAAAATAGAGCCGCTCTTCGAAGACGGCCCGGCACCAAAATGGCTCTGCCGCTGGAGCCGGAGCTGGGTATCGGCCCTAGATATGGGAAAGGAAGAAAAGCTCTTCAAGGGCAAAGCCTACCCTATAGGAGCCAATATGGGCTTCAGCCGCCGCTGCCTGCAGGACTGCGGCCAATTCAACTGCGAGCTCGGGCGCAGTGCCGGTAATCTGATGGGGGCCGAAGAAAAGGACCTGTTCCTCAGACTCAAGGCAAAAGGCTACAACATACATTACCTTCCAGACTGCAAAGTGGAGCACGTCATTCCGCAAAGCCGTTGCAGCAGGGACTATGTGCGCCGATTCGCACGCGGCGTCGGCCTGAGCGAGCGTCTGCGCTGCAAAGGAAACGGCACATACCACAGACGCCTTTTTTCGGAAGGCGTCAAATGGGCCGGAACCCTGGTACTGTTTTTCGGCTATCTTATTGTCCTGCGCCCAGTCTGCGCAGCCACTCTGGTCCTTTTCCGAGCTGGTGTAACACGAAGCCTGATATCAGGCAAATGATGAAGGCAAACATTAAAGTCTTCACAATAACATTCACCATATAACCTTTATATATTGAATCCGGGCGGAATTCGAAAACTATTTCGTGCTCACCGGCCGGCACATTCAGCGCACGCAGAAGATAATCTGCCCTGAAATGCTTCACCTTCTGCCCGTCGAGGTAGGCATTCCATCCGTAAGGATAGTAGATTTCCGAGAAAACTGCCGTCTGCGCCCTGTCATTGCTGCTTCTGTACACCAGCCTGTCCGGAGCATAAGTCAAAAGCTCTATACTTCCGTTTCCGGCAGTCTGGCCCTGCGAAGCACTCATCCCCTCGGCAGCTCCCGGAAGGAAATCCGCAAAGGCAAGATCGCACACCGCTGTCCTGCGCAGGTCTTCGTTCCAGAGGGCCGCACTCTCTTCATTGGCCGATGCCACCGCCTTGAGCTCATCCACGAACCAGACCGGGCCAAAAGCATCGGGATTGAGCAAAGGCTGCTGCCCACCCTGTTCGTTAACAATGAAATACTTGGTATTCAACATATTGACCGCCTGCATATTACCTTTTTTCAGATGCTCGTCTATAAGGTCCTGATAGCGGCGCAACTTGGCAGCGTGATAACCTCCCACAGAATGAAGATAATAGGAAGTACGGCTGTCGTTGAAAGTATCTGTGCTCAGGTTCAAAACCCTGAAATAAGTGCTGTCCTGAAGAATCTGCTTTTCGCAGGCAGTCATCCTGAAATAATTCTTGCTCTGGGAAGCGCTCACCCAATTGTCCTTGCCGAAATAGCGTTTGTCCACCGGCCACATGTCGGCCAGTACCAAAACTCCCAAAACGGCGGTGAAAGCCAAGGATTTGAGTTTGCCCTTTGCAAAAAGAAGCAGGGCAAGACCGGCAAGCAGAACAAATGTCGCGGAGCGCAGGGAATCGGCCGTGAGCATTGAAGCCCTCTGGGCCACAAGAGCATCCACAAACCAGGGACTCTGGGAATAGGAGGCGTCGGAATAGCCGCTCAAAGGCAGAACAGTGCTGCCGAACAGGGCAAAGAAAAGGCACAAAGCTATGCACACTCCCCCACTTGTGTAAATGGACTGCAGCAGTTTTCTTTTCTCCACCTTTCCTTTCAGAATTTCATTCAGGCCCAGAAAGCCCAGCAGCGGCATACTGATTTCCGCCACCACCAGGATGGACGATACTGTCCTGAACTTGTTGTACAATGGGAAGTAATTGAAAAACAGTTCAGTAAAGCCCATAAAATTACGGCCCCAGCTCAGCAGAATGGAGAAGAGCGTTACTGCAATCAGAGCCCACTTGTAAGGGCCCTTGAATACGAGAGCGCCAAGAAGGAAAAGGAAGCAGACAATGGCACCCACATACACAGGCCCTGCAGTGAAAGGCTGGTCTCCCCAGTATGTTGGAGCGGCGGCACAAATCTCGGCAGCATTCTGGCGCGGCAGACCCACATCCGTAAGTTCTTCATAGAGGACTGAGTTCTTGCCCACATTCACAGCCGACGCCCCGCCCATAAAATTCGGGATGAGCAATGTCATTGTCTCAGATATGCCGTAGCTCCAGGCTGTTGCATAATCCAGATCCAGACCCTTGCTGCGGGAGGCCGGAGCATTTCCGTCTTCAGGGCCCGGAGTCAGGTCTGAATGGCCCCCGCGTATGCTCTGACTCATATACTCCGAATTGGCCTTGAGCATGCTGTAGCCGCTTCCAACGCCCACGCCCATTGCCGCAGCAAAAACTGCAAGCGAGACAAAGAGCTGCTTTATTTTCTTTTCCTTGATATGGAGTACTATTTCTGCTATTCCGAAAATGCCCATCATCATGAAAAGATAATAGGACATCTGCGGATGTTTGAGCAGCCCTATTGAGCTGTATAGCATGACCAAAGCGGCGCCCCAGGCATATTTCTTCCTGAAAATAAGGAAGAAGCCTCCCACCACCGGGGCCATCATCCCCAATGTGAGAGCTTTTGTCTCGTGACCGGCAGGGATGATAAGAAAGAAATAGGAAGACATTGAGATGGCAATTGAGCCCACGATACTCAGCCATTTGTTTACCCCGAAACAGCGAAGCATCACAAAGAAGCCTATGAAATAACCCATCAAAAGGCCAAGAATGGAATTGAAGAAAAGGGTCACCAAGGCTCTGAAAAAACGGTCTACAGCCCAGACAATGTCGGAGAAGAAATTGGCCGGCTGCTTCACGGTAATCTGATATGCAGGCATACCGGAGAACATGGAATTAGTCCAGTTGGCCGGAGTATCAGCCGTGGCGTTATACTCCTTGAGTTCGTGAGCCATTCCCTGCCACTGCAGATTATCACTTTGGCTGAGCACCTGTCCCTGAAGAGCAGGGAAACAGTAGATTATTGTAATAAAAACAAATACTAGCGCAGCCACAAGGTAGGCACCATATTTTTTCAAAAATTCTTTCACTTCCTATCGTTTTTTAATTAAATGTTCTTAACTTTGTCCTCCCCGCGGGATTAGCACATCGGTAGTGCATCAGCTTCCCAAGCTGAGGAGGGGGGTTCGACTCCCCTATCCCGCTCCACAGACGGCCTCATCGGCCGTCTTTTTTTGTTTCAGGAAAGCGGCTCGGCACTTCCCTCATCAAGTTCGGGCAGCGGATGACGGACACTGTTCTTCGCACCCAGTTTCATAAGCTTGTTTGCGGAGTTCACAATGCTCTGGCCCTTTACGTCGAGTTTCTTCATGCCGTCGTCGAACTCATCCTGAGCCTTCTTCAAGTACTTGCCCACACTTTCATATTTCTCCACAAAAATGCCCACGCGCTCTATCATCTCGGCAGCAAGCTCATACACCTTCTCGTGATTCTGGGCCTGGGCAACCTGTCTCCAGGTCAGGTTGACTATCTTCAAAGCTGCATAAAGGCTCTGTTCATCGGCAATATAGACCTGGGCATCGGCCGCCTTGCGCCACAAATCGGGTTCGGCGTGCAAAGCCGTCCACAATGCCCCGGAATTGGGCACGAACATTATCACATAACCTGCCGACACCTTTGGAGCTTTGACATAGCTTGAATAGTCCTTTTTTGAAAGCTCTGCAACGTGTTTCTTTATGCTGTCTATATGAGCCTTCAGAAAGCGCGCCCTGTCTTCTTCGTTTTCAGCGTTCACATAGTCCACGTAGGCACTGATGGACACTTTGGAATCTATTATGAGTTCGCGGCTCTCGTCCAGATGAAGAATAACGTCAGGCCTCATAATCGAGCCGTCGGTATTGCGGACAGCAGAGCCGTCGGCATTTCGCAAGGTGGCCTGGATATCATAATGCACCCCGGGTGTAAGTCCCTGGGAACTGAGCAGTTCATCAAGAACGGTCTCACCCCAGTCTCCCTGCACTTTGCTGCCGTGACGAAGGGCGGCTGAAAGTTCATCGGCGCTCTTTCGGGCAGCTTCGCTCTGCTCCATCAGATTCTTTATGCGCTCTTTTATCTCACCGTCACGCTGGGCCTGGTCCTTGTTGTCCTGCTCCATTGTCTTCTTGAGCTGTTCGATATTTTCCTTGAGAGGATTCACAATCTGACCCAGGCTGTTGCTGCTCATTTCATTGAACTCCTTCTGCCTTTGCTTGAGCATATCGTCCGTCTTGTTCTTGAGCTGTTCACTCATCTTGGATACGGTTTCGTCGAAGCGCTCCTGCAAAGTCTTGATATTCTCCTGATTACGCTGTTCCAGCTGCTTGAGGTCCTGTGCATGCCGCTGCTCCTGCTGCTGGATTTCCTGACTGTGTCGCTGTTCAAGCTGCTGTTTTTCCTGGCTACAGCGCTGCTCCAACTGCTGTTTTTCCTGGCTATAGCGCTGCTCCAGCTGCTGTTTTTCCTGACTGTAGCGCTGCTCCAGCTGCTGAATATCGGCACAATGCCTCTTCTCCTCATCGTCCAGCCTGCTGCAAGCGTGGGCCAGTTCGGTTTCGAGCCGCACCTTTTCCACATTCGCGGCCGATTCGGCCCTGTCCCTCTCAGCTTTTAAGCGTGTTCTCAAAATGTTGCGCCCCACAAGAAGCACAATAAGCAGGCTCAGAAGAAGTCCCGCAACAAAAGCAAGCATTAGTTCCATAGCACAAAAGTAAACAAAAACTGCAACAGGAGCAAAACTCTGTGTCTGATATCTCTCGCAATTAGACTACGAATGCTAGTACTAATATGAGTAAGGGGAAAGGGAAGGGTACTGCAAGACGGATGTTCGCTGCGGCTTAGTCTATGGCTCTTTCGGCAATTGTTCTGCGAGTCGGCCAGGGTCATGGCTTTCAGGCGATGCGCGCTGCGGCTTGTCCTGCGAAGTCGGTGATGGCCGGGAACTCGCTACGCTCAAACACCCCGGCCATTGTTCCACCTCCTTCTGGTCCAAGCTGCGCTCGCGGATGGCCGCCTTGCGTCCATTGCTCACGCAGTCCCCTTGCGCCGCAAGCCTTCCAGCCACAACCTCGGCCGCCCCGCAGTACATATTTTCATCAGGGTTCTCCACCATTATTTTAGATGGCGGGACTTGAGCAGAGTTGTAGCTACGGGAC